>CANFED010000053.1 GCA_947445995.1 Oxalobacteraceae bacterium
CACAAGCGCATCCAGGACATGCTGGCCAAAGGCGAAGCGCTGCCGGTCGACTTTACCAATCGCGTGATTTATTACGTTGGGCCGGTTGATCCGGTACGCAACGAAGCGGTCGGTCCGGCCGGTCCGACGACGGCGACGCGGATGGATAAATTCACCGACATGATGCTGGAACAGACTGGCCTGATCTCGATGGTCGGCAAGGCCGAGCGCGGACCGGAAGCCATCGAATCGATCCGCAAGCACAAGTCGGCGTATCTGATGGCCGTTGGCGGCGCGGCCTATCTGGTCTCGAAAGCGATCAAGTCGGCCACCGTGGTCGGCTTCGCTGACCTCGGCATGGAAGCGATTTACGAATTCGACGTGCAGGACATGCCGGTCACCGTGGCGGTGGATTCGAGTGGTATCTCGGTACACAATACCGGACCGAAAGAATGGCAAGAGAAGATTGCGAAATCGGCACTGAGCCAGATTCCGGTCGTCGCCGTCTGATCTTGACGTCAATGACGAGCCCGACGCCGATGGCCGCCAACGCGCCCATCGGCGTTTTTGATTCCGGCATCGGCGGTCTGTCGGTATTGCGGCACATCCGCGCCTGTCTGCCGCAGGAGGCGCTGCTGTATTTTTCGGATGCGCACTTTGCACCCTACGGCGGACGTCCGGAACGACAGATCGAGCAACGGGTGCTGGCCATCGGTGCCCTGCTCGCGGCGCATCCGGTAAAGGCGCTGGTGGTAGCCTGCAATACGGCCACTGCAGCCGCGATTGCCGCATTGCGGCGCGCTTATCCAGCGCTCATTGTCGTCGGTGTCGAGCCGGGTCTGAAGCCGGCGGCGGCGGCATCGACTACCGGAGTAGTCGGCGTGCTGGCCACCGAAGCGACGCTGGCCAGCGCGCGTTTTGCGCGGCTGCACGAGACGCTGTCGAGCGCGACCGGAGTCACTTTTTTACCAATGGCCTGTCCAGGGCTAGCGCTGCGCATCGAGCAGGACCAGATGTACTTGCCCGAGTCGATTGCCCTTTTGCGCCGCTTCGTGCTGCCCTTGCTCGAACAAGGTGCCGATACGCTGGTACTCGGTTGCACCCACTACCCGTTCGTGCAGCAACAGATTGCCGCCATTGTGCAAGACAACGCACAGCGCAACGTGACCATCATCGACACCGGCGCGGCCGTCGCGCGACAACTGGCCAGCCAGCTGGCAATGCAGGGACTATTGCGGGTGGAACCGGCCCCCTCGGTCGATGGATTATCGAGCGGAAGTGCCGCCGATCTGGAACGCGCTTTCTCGCGCTTGCTTGGCCTGACGGTGCGGGTCACGCAGACCGAAATTTAATACCGACCGATAGCGGCGAATAGACATTGCAAGCATGCCGACATGTTTGTATAATTCGCCCTCTTCCTCGACGCACTAGCAGAGGAAGTCTTCATCAGTGGCGGCTGTAGCTCAGTTGGTAGAGTCCCAGATTGTGATTCTGGTTGTCGCGGGTTCGAGCCCCGTCGGTCGCCCCACTGACCTTTCTTTTTTTCTGCTTTGTTCGTACCAAATCCCGGTTCCATCCTGCATCAACTTTTACCGTTGGGATTTGTCGCGTCCGGCTTGATCTCCGATCAGCGCACGCCTTTCACATACGGGCGTTTAGGTCCGCCAGGATCCGGCTTAGGGTCGGGATTCGCTGGCGACGAGCCAGCATCAATCACGGCCCCGAAGCCCATTGCCCGCGCCGGATAGCGTGCGATAAATCGCAAGCGCAACTGCATCAACTCGAGTGCAAAACGCGCGACGGCGTCATCATCCGACAGTAGCGCTTGCTTGATGACGGTCTCGGCATAGGCCCATTGCTGCGCGAATTTCAGGACATCGAAATCGACACCACCCGCCTTTTTGTTTGCCTTCCACAAATGCACGGCAAACTTGACCTGATCGGTTTCGAAATAGTCGAGGTTGGCTGGTGTGAGATCACTCATGATGCCCTCGTTGAATTCGTGCGCAACCCAAGAATCACGCTACGGTTTCGCCATGCTGCTCGGTGTCGAGACCCTCTACTTCGGTATGACTGCCAACCCGCAAGCCGATGAGCGCATACACCACCATCAGGATCACAGCGGTCATCACGCCGGCATACAACGCGGTGACACCGACACCAAAAGCCTGGTTCGCCAGAGTTGTCGTCACGCCGCTGATTGCCTTGTCTGCAAACACGGCGGTGAGCAGCGAGCCGGTAATGCCGCCGATGGCGTGGATGCCAAATACATCGAGTGTGTCGTCATAACCGAGCCATCCTTTGAGCAAGGTCGAGCCCAGGTAGCAGGCCAGGCCGGCTACGCCACCAATGACCAGCCCGCCGGGAACACCCACGAAACCCGATGCCGGCGTAATCGCCACCAGTCCGGCAACCGCCCCCGACACCAGTCCCAGCACCGACGGCGTACCACGCCGGCGCCATTCAGCCGCCATCCATCCGAGCGCACCGGTCGCTGCCGCCAGTTGCGTGACCAGCATCGCCATGCCGGCACGACCGTCGGCCGCCAGCGCCGAGCCGGCATTGAAACCGAACCAGCCGACCCAGAGCAAGCCTGCGCCGACCAGCGTCAGTACCAGATTATGTGGCGGCATCGGTTCGTCACCATAGCCATTGCGCGGACCCACGATGATCGCGGCGACCAGGCCGGAGATGCCGGCACTGACATGCACCACGGTGCCGCCGGCAAAATCGAGCACCCCGTTCACGGCCAGCCAGCCGCCCGACTCCCAGACCCAATGGGCGATCGGGGCGTACACCAGCAACGACCAGCTAGCGATAAACAGAATGAGTGAAGAGAATTTCATGCGCTCGGCAAAGGCACCCGTGATGAGCGCCGGGGTGATGATCGCAAAGGTCATCTGGAACATCACGAAGACGCTTTCGGGGATGGTGGTGGCCAGCGGGCTGACCGATATTTTTCCGGCTTCTTTCAGAAAAACCATCCCGTCAAGCATCATGCGATCGAGTCCGCCGAGGTACATCGAGCCAGGTGTCAGGGCCAGGCTGTAGCCGATGACGACCCACAACACGCTGACGATGGCGACTGTAACGATGCTGTGCGCCATCGTGCCCAGTACATTTTTCTTGCGCACCATGCCGGCATAAAACAACGCCAGTCCGGGAATCGTCATCAGCAGGACCAGTGCGGTCGACGTCAGCATCCAGGCGGTATCACCGCTGTTGATTGTCGCAACATCGACGAGAGTGGCTGCGGCCTGAACCGCGCCGGACCAGAACCCCGTCCCCAGCAATGCAATTGACAGCAATAACAGCGAGCAGCGACGTGTCATGAATACTCCTCAAGGAGGATGAACTGACGTTCAGCGACGCCGCGTTGAGTGGAAGCGTGCCGACCAATATTTCTAAAATGCATGAAATAAAGTATGCAACACCACCACGGTTTATCAAACCTATTAGTATTTTCTTGCTCGAAACTATTGGTTTTTGTGGGGATTTGACAGCATGCCGGGCGGCGTCAATCCGTTGCCCGGCATGTCAGGCAGAGAAGCCGTCAGCGCCGATTCACGAGGATGATGCCCGCAAGGACCAGCAGTGCGCCGACAGAAAACCGGGCACCGACGACCTCATGCAAGATCAGTACGCCGAAAGCGACACCAAACAGCGGCGTCAGGAAAGAAAATACCGACACGCGCGAGGCGAGGTAATTACGCAGTATCCAGAACCACGCCAGATAACTGGCAAAGGTCACGACGACAGTCTGAAACAGCAGGTTTGCCCAGGTCAGCCCGGTCATCGAGACCCGTCCCATTTGCCCCATCGCACCAGCCAGCGGCAGCAATAGCAGTGCCGAAACGCCGAGCTGGTACAGCAAGGTCCGTGTCGGTGCTGCCTCGGACAAACTGGAACGGCGGATCAGAATAGTGGTGGCCGCCCACATGATGGCGCCGAGAATGCCGAGCGCATCACCGAGCAGTCTGTCCGTTGACGCAGTGCCATCGAAGCCGCTGGAAAACGCCAGCGCGATGCCGATGAATGCCAGCAGGATGCCGCTCCACTGCGCGCGTCGCAGTCGCTCACCCGGCACCAGCCAATGCAGTCCGAGCACCGTAAAAATTGGCGCGGTGTAGAGGAACACGACGACATGCGATGCACTTGTGAGAGTCAGTGCCAGCGCAATGCAGGCAAATTCGGCGGCGAACAGCGCACCGGCACCCAGCCCCGGCCAGAAAGTGCCATCGCGCATCGAGAATGACGAGCCGCGCCACAGCATCAGCCCACCCACCATCACGGCCGCCAGCAGTGAGCGCACACCAGTCTGCAACACAGTGCCCATGTTGGGCGCGGCCAGCTTGATCGCGACTTGCTGCAGCCCCCAGCAAAGGCAGAGCAACAGCATCAGGGCGGTACAAAGTCCGTCCAGAGATTTCCGGCTGGCGCTCATGCGCTTGCCGGACAGTGAACCAGTTGGTCTGAACAACCCGGCGCGAAGGGGACAAGGACAACACGATGCATAGCTACTTTCGAAGGACCAACCATTCAAACCCGGCGACGGCGTCGCCGATACCACTGCATTAACGGCGTCGAGGTCATTCCGTGCGCCATGATGGAGACCGCCAGAACCGTCAGCACCAGCGGCACGAAACGGTCGCTGAGCAGGCTGTTGCCCAGCCGCACCGGGGCAACATACTGCAATGAAAACACCAGATAATAAAGCGAACCGATACCGCGGATGCCGAACCAGCTGATCAGCAGCCTTTGCGAGCGCGTTACGGTCGCCCCCAGCATGGACAGGTTAACCGCGACAGGCCGAATCACGACGAGCAGCAACAGCGCGACCAGCAATCCCTCATGCGAAAAGCCGTAGCCCGACAACAAAATACCAAGCAGCAGTACGACAACAAATTCGGCCAGCCGCTCAAGCTGCTGGTTAAAGCCGAGTACCGTTTCGGTCATGCTGGCCGCATCCGAAGCGCCGGAGTCATTGCTGCTGGCCTTGTGCTCGATGCGCCGCATCGCCACGCCGGTCGCAAAGACAGCGACAAACCCGATACCGTGGATCAGTTCGGCAATACCAAACGACAGGGCAATCAAGCCCAGCGTCAAAAATTCTTCCATTCCCATTGCCAGCCGATGGCGCTGGCGCAGATACAGCACCAGCCGTCCGACCCGCCGACCTACCAGCCAGCCACACAGCAAGCCGGCCACAATTCCCCATAGCACCATGCCGACTGCGGCGAACCCGCTACCGGTGAAATGCGCCGCCATCGGTACGCCCATCAGACCCAGTCCTATCATCACGAACGGAAACGTGGTGCCGTCATTCATGCCGCCCTCGCCGGACAAGCTAAAACGCAGCCGGTCATAGTCGGCCGGGTCCTGCACCTGGACGTCGGACGCCAGCACCGGGTCAGTCGGCGCAATGATCGCTGACAGCAGGATGGCTGGACCGATCGGAAGCCCGAGCAAAAAGTAACCGACTGCGGTCAGCAAGCCGATCGTCAACAGCATCGTCAGCGTGCCCAGTCGCACCGGCAACCACCAGCGCGCATCGTTGAGCGGCAAGCGCAACTTGAGACCCACTGTAAATAGCGAAATCAGCAGCGCAATTTCGGTCACGTGCGTGAGTTCTCCGGCATGCCGGACCGGATCGAGGTCGAGCAGCCCGAAGCCCCCCGGACCGAGCGCGTAGCCAACCGGCAAGTACAGCATCGCCGGACTGAATGGCAGCCTGTGCAGCAGCGACTCCATCATCGCCATGACGATCAGCAACGCGCCGACGATCAGGTACCACAGCGTCGATTTATCGATAGGAATCTCGCTTGATCAAGATGGCAGCGCCGCGCTGGCATCGGCCAGCCGCTGTGCTTTTTCCAGCGACCACGCATCCAGGCGCGCATGAATGCCTTCCTGCTCCTGCTGCATCTGTTGCGGGTCGGCCAGTTGCGCGCACAGTTCGAGGCGGATGCCATTCGGATCGAAAAAATAAATCGAGCGAAAAATACGATGGTCAGTCACACCGAGTACGTCGATGCCGTACCCCTCGATGCGCGTCTTCATGGCCTCCAGCTGGGCGACGCTATCGACCCGCATCGCAATATGATTGACCCAAGCCGGCGTGTTGGCCGATGGTTCAGCGAGCTGGTTATCACCGAGATCGAAAAAGGCCAGGCAAGAGCCATCGGTCATGCGGAAAAAAATATGCACGTACGGGCAGTACTCGCCGGTCGATGGCACGGTGTCTGCACGAATGTAGTGAAACAGCGGCAAGCCCAGCATGTCTTCGTAAAAATGGCGCGTCTCTTCGGCGTCGCGGCAGCGGTAGGCAAAATGGTGCAAACCGTGGATCGGTATTGCGGCAGGCAATGCGGCACGTTGTCCGGCGGCGGTGGTAGCAAGTGTGCTGGCGAGCGGGTTCATGTGTCTCTCCTTGTCATGACGTCAGGCATGGCGACCACGTCTGATGACGGGTGCGGCCTGCGTGAGTTGCTGGTTGATCGCGCCGAAAATCGACTTGCCGGCGGCATCAAGCATCTCGATTTTAATCCTGTCGCCGAATTGCATGAACGGTGTCGTGGCCAGACCGGTGGCAATCATTTCGAGGCAGCGCTTTTCAGCGATGCAGGTGTAGCCCTTGCGGGCATCCTTGTTCGACACGGTGCCGGAGCCGATGATGCTGCCGGCCCGCACGTTGCGGGTCAGCGCCAGATGTTCGACCAGCCGTGCGAAGCTGAACACCATGTCGGTGCCGGCATCGGGCTGACCGACCAGCGCCTCATTCCAGATCGCCCGCAATGGCAGGTGCACCTTGCTCTCTTTCCAGGCGCTGCCGAGTTCATCAGGCGTCACCGCGACCGGCGAAAACGCCGATGCCGGTTTCGACTGGACAAAGCCAAAGCCCTTGGCCAGTTCGGCCGGTATCAGGTTACGCAGCGAGACATCATTGACCAGCATCAGCAAGCGGATCTGTCTGCCCGACTGATCCGCATCGCTGCCCATCGGCACGTCGCCGGTGATGACGGCGACCTCGCCTTCGAAATCAATCCCCCATGCTTCGTCGGCCAGCACGATGTCGTCGGTCGGGCCGATGAAATCATCCGATCCACCCTGGTACATCAGCGGTTCATGCCAGAACGAGTCAGGCATCTCGGCATTACGGGCCTTGCGCACCAGTTCGACATGGTTCACATAAGCCGATCCGTCAGCCCACTGGAAAGCGCGTGGCAGCGGAGCCATGCATTGAGCGGGATCGAAGGCGAACGAACGGCTGGCGCGATCGGCATTGAGTTCGGCATACAGGTCGTCGAGTTGCGGGGCAATGAAGTTCCAGTCGTCGAGCGCGCGCTGCAGTGTCGGTGCGATGGCATCGGCCAGCACGGCGGATTTCAGGTCGCGGGCGACCACAGCGAGCTGGCCGTCGCGGGTTCCGTCTTTGAGGGTAGCTAGCTTCATGACTGCTTTGCTTGAATGGGGAGGCGTCGAATGTACCGCAGAAGTGATGGTCTGCGACAGAAAGCCGGTGCGCCGGCTTCTCACGCGCACACCCTGGCTACCAATAAAATAGTTGGCTAGCACCGAATACCGGTCAGTAAAGTACTCATTGTTTGCCATAATGGCTTCGCTTTCCCCGACCGCAAGCGGCAGCAGGCTTCGCCGGGGCACTTCCACGAATCGATCACCACGGGGACAACACGGATGAAACGCGTAATTTTCAATCAAAAAGGTGGTTGCGGAAAATCGACCATTGCGGTCAACCTGGCAGCAGTCGCCGCCCATGATGGCAAGAAAACCCTGCTCATCGACATGGACCCGCAATGCAATTCCAGTCGCTATCTGCTGGGCGACGCTGCCAAGGAAGTCACGCCGACCATCGCCGGATTTTTTGAAGAGATGCTGGGATTCAGTTTTTATCCGAAACCGGCCAGCACCTACGTCCATCCGACTCCGTTCGAGAACCTGTTCCTGCTGCCGTCCGACGCGTCGATCGGTGACCTGCAATCGAAGCTGGAATCACGCCACAAGATTTACAAGCTGCGCGACGCGCTCACCGAACTGGCCAAGGATTTCGACGAGATCATCATCGACACGCCGCCGGCTTATAACTTCTTCACGATGTCGGCACTGATTGCCGCCGACACCTGCCTGATCCCGTTCGACTGCGATGATTTTTCGCGCGAGGCGCTCTACACGCTGATGAACAATGTCGCCGAAATCCGCGCCGACCATAATCCGGGACTGGTCATCGAAGGCATCGTCGTCAACCAGTTCCAGCCGCGCGCCAACCTGCCGCAACGACTGGTCAACGAACTGATCGCCGAAGGCCTGCCGGTACTCAACAGCAAGCTGTCGAGTTCGATCGTGATTCGCGAATCGCACGGACGCTGCCTGCCGATGATCCATCTGGACAAGAACCACAAGCTCAGTAATGAGTTTTCGGCGTTGTACGGGGAATTGACGGCGGCTTAAAAACCGTAGGATGGGCACAGGGGTATCGTGCCCACGCGAATGATCCGGCGAACGGTCGAATTGGCGAGCGTTATCGGTTCGCGCACGTGGGCACATCATGCCGTGCCCACCCTACCAAGATCGTGATTACTTCAACCGCCCAGTGAGCATCCAGTAATGCTCAATCCGCTGAATCCGAATATCTTTCAGATGCGGTGACAACCGCTTGCGCAAGCCACTATCACTCGGAAAATTCTTGACCACTTCGTAGCGCTCACCACTGCCAAGCCGGCGAATCTGGAAGGTGTTGCCGAGCAAATCGGTGCGGGCAATCGACGTGCTGATGCCTTCGACATAGACGTTGTCCATCATCACCACCAGCGTGTCCTTGCCCAGTTGTTCGCGCAGGCGCTCCATGAAACTGTCCTGCTGTTCGCGCAGCACATGCGACCACCAGAAACCGGCAAGGCACGCAGTGCACGACTGCTCGGTTTCGATCGCGAAGGCATCAGCCAGTGCGAAGTCGACCTTGTCGGCCGGCAGGTTCCTGGCCTTGGCAATGGCGATCACATCGGCATTGATGTCGGTGGCCAGCACATGCTCGGCCGTCTTGACCGCTTCGGCGGTCCAGTAACCGGTGCCGCAAGCGATTTCCAGAACACGCTGGCCGGCGACGGCTTGCTGCAACCACTCGCGCACCACAGGCAGGTCGGCCTGACGCTCCGGTTTGGCATAGACGTTGTCATGCTGGTCGGCACGCTTGGCGTAGTACTCGGCCATGTTGGTATTGAGGTTGATATTGCTATTGCTGTTGTTATTGGTACTCATTGATTCACACTCATTGTTGTCCAGATTGTCGAATTACCGTTCCGCATTACAGCTCATACATTTCTTTTTCGCCGCTCATGACCTGTTCGATCAATTTGCGGTTCAGGGTCGGCGTCAGCAGTTCGATGAACGTGTAGACATAGCTGCGCAGATAAGCCCCCTGCTTGAGCGCGACCCGCGACACGTTGGTGCCGAACAGGTGACCGGCAGAGATCATCCGCAAGTTTTTGTCGCGCTCGGCATCGTACGCCATGCCAGCGATGATGCCAACGCCCAAGCCGAGTTCGACATAGGTTTTAATGACGTCGGCATCGATGGCTTCGAGCAGCACATCGGGCTTAAGGTGACGCAACTGGAACGCATGGTCGATCTTGGCGCGACCAGTGAACGCACTGTCATAAGTAATCAATGGATACGCGGCGATCTCGTCAAGCGTCAGCGACTTCGATTTCAGTAACGGATGCTCGGGCGGCACCACCACCACATGCTCCCACTGATAACACGGAATCGAGACCAGACCAGCCATCGACATGATCGATTCGGTCGCCAGCGCGATATCGGCATGACCGCTCAGCACCAGATCGGCGACCTGCTTCGGATTACCCTGCAACAGCGACAGCCGCACTTTCGGAAAACGCTGCGTGAAGGCCTGCACCACCTTCGGCAACGCATAGCGTGCCTGCGTGTGCGTGGTCGCAATCGTGAAGCTGCCGCTGTCATGGGCGGCGAATTCCTTGCCGATACTTTTTAGGCTATCGATCTCTTGCATGATGACTTCAACTGCCTTCAGGACTGCACGCCCCGGTTCGGTCAGGCCACGAATGCGCTTGCCATGACGGGTAAAGATATCGACCCCAAGCTCTTCCTCGAGTTCGATGATGGCTTTCGACACGCCCGGCTGCGAAGTGAACAAGGCCTTGGCGGCTTCGGTCAGGTTGTAGTTCTGACGCACGGCTTCGCGCACAAACCGGAATTGATGCAAATTCATGAAGACTTTCTGTTGGATCAGGCAACGCAGCCTGAAGCGGCGCTTGCCGAGTTTGCTTATGCCCGTAGCGCATATAAGCAAATAGTTACTCTGTTGTTGGCAACAGGCTCGAATTTTATTACGATTCGGGCTACTTTGATCAGGATGTCATGACTCTTTCTTATATAGTTTCAGGTTTTGCGGTCGGTTTGCTGGTTGGCCTGACGGGTGTTGGCGGCGGATCGCTGATGACGCCGCTGCTGACTTTACTCTTTGGTATCTCGCCCACGGTCGCGGTCGGTACCGACCTCGCCTTCGCCTCGGCCACCAAAGTCGCCGGCACCTTTGCCCATCGTTTCCGTGGCAATGTCCATTGGGACATCGTTCGACGCCTGTGCCTGGGCGCGCTGCCGGCCGCCATCGCGGCGACACTGGTCCTCAAATATTTTGGCGGACTCGACGCCTCCATCGGCCAGATCATCCGCTATTCGATCGCCGGATCGGTCATGCTGACCGTGCTGGCGATCCTGTTTCGCACCCGCATGCAACGCTGGATGGCCGCTCATCCGCAATACCAATTGGAAGGTTCGCGACAGGCAAACGCCACCATCATCGCTGGCGTCGTGCTCGGCACGCTGGTGACAATTTCCTCGATTGGCGCCGGTGCCGTTGGTGCAACGCTGCTGGTATTGCTGTATCCGAAGCTCAAACCAGCAGAAATTGCCGGCACGGACATTGCCTATGCCGTACCATTGACGGCCATTGCGGCGCTAGGCCACTGGTGGATCGGATCGATCAACTGGGAACTGTTGATCATGTTGCTGATCGGTTCGGTACCGGGTATTACGCTCGGATCGCTGGCGGCACGTGCGGTACCGGACAAACTGTTGCGTGGCCTGCTGGCCGTGACGCTGACCGGCGTAGCCTTCAAGCTGGTGTTCTGATCCACGGCAAGGCCGCAGCAAATAATTAGTCACCTCATTCGCATCATCATTCAAGTCAGGATTCACGATGTATCACTACGACCAATACGACCACCAGATCGTCAAGGAACGCATCGCCCAATATGCCGACCAGGTACGCCGCCGCATTGCCGACGAGCTGACCGAAGAAGAATTCAAACCGCTGCGTCTGCAAAACGGCCTGTACATGCAGCGTCATGCGTACATGCTGCGCGTGGCCGTTCCGTACGGCATGCTGTCGTCGAACCAGATGCGCATGTTTGCCGAAATCGCCCGCAAGTATGACCGTGGCTACGGTCACTTCACGACCCGCCAGAACATCCAGTACAACTGGATCAACCTCGAAGACACGCCGCAGATCCTGACCGACCTGGCCTCGGTCGAAATGCACGCAATCCAGACCTCGGGCAACTGCATCCGCAACATCACCTCGGACGAATACTGCGGCGTTGCTGCCGACGAGCTGATCGACCCGCGTCCGCTGGCCGAAATCATGCGCCAGTGGAGCACCTTCCATCCGGAGTTTGCCTACCTGCCGCGCAAGTTCAAGCTGGCCTTCAACGGTGCCGTCGAAGACCGCGCCGCCACCGCCGTGCATGACATCGGCTTCACCGTGATGACCAATGCTGACGGCGAACTCGGCCTGCGCGTGATGGCCGGTGGCGGCATGGGCCGCACGCCGATTCTTGGCAGCGTGGTGCGTGATTTCCTGCCATGGAAACACATGCTGACCTACACCGAAGCCATCATGCGCGTCTACAACCAGCACGGCCGGCGCGACAATATTTACAAGGCGCGCATCAAGATTCTGGTCAAGGCCATCGGCATCGAAGAATTCCAGCGTCAGGTCGAAGCCGAATGGGTCGATCTGAAAGACGGACCGAGCACGCTCACGCAAGAAGAATTCGACCGCGTCGCGTCGTATTTCACGCCGCATGGCTACACCACCTTTGCCGGCGACGATGCCGACATCACTGCGCTGAAAACCAGCGACAAGGCCTTCGGTGCGTGGACCCGGCGCAATGTCAAGGCACACAAAGTGCCCGGCTATGCGATCGTCCTGCTGTCCCTGAAAAAAACCGGCGTACCACCGGGCGACGCGACTGCCGAGCAAATGGACTTCGTCGCGCGCATGGCCGACCGCTTCAGCTTTGGCGAAATCCGCGTCACGCATGAACAGAATCTGGTGCTGGCCGACGTCAAGCAATCCGACTTGCCCGAACTGTTCAAGCAAGCCAAGGCACACGGTCTGGCTACGCCGAACATCGGTCTGCTGACCGACATCATCTGCTGCCCCGGTGGCGATTTCTGCTCGCTGGCCAATGCCAAGTCGATCCCGATCGCGGCGGCCATTGCCGAGCGTTTCGACAACCTCGACTTCCAGCATGACATCGGCGACATCGAACTCAACATCTCCGGTTGCATCAACGCTTGCGGTCATCATCATGTCGGCAATATCGGCATCCTCGGTGTCGACAAGGATGGTGCCGAGTGGTACCAGGTCTCGATCGGCGGCGCACAGGGCAATGAAAGTTCGATCGGCAAAATCATCGGCCCGTCGTTCTCGGCGCAGCAAATGCCGACCGTCATCGAACGTCTGCTCGAAGTCTACGTGCGCGACCGCTACGAAGACGAACGCTTCATCGATACGACCCGTCGTGTCGGCGTGACGCCATTCAAGGAACACGTCTACGCCACCCCGATCAAGACCAAACATCACATCGCCGGAGAAGACGCTCATGCGTGACATCATCAAACACCGTGCCATCGTCAGCGATGACTGGACCGTACTGCGTCTGGCCGAAGGCGACACCGCCGACACCGTCGCCCTCCCCGCAGGTAAAGTCATCGTGCCGCTGAGCGTCTGGCAAGCCCGGCGTGACGAGCTGGCCGATCGCGCCGAACTCGGCGTCTGGCTGGCCAGCAGCGAACGTGCCGAAGCGATCAAGGACGACCTCGCCCGCTTTGCGGTCATCGCGGTCGACTTCCCGAAATTTGCTGATGGTCGCGGCTATTCGACCGCCTACAACTTGCGCGCCCGCATGGGCTATGAAGGCGAACTGCGCGCCATCGGCGATGTGCTGCGCGACCAGCTGTTCTACATGAGCCGGGTCGGCTTCGATGCCTTCGCCACGCGCGAAGACCGCAGCATCCACGACGCGCTCAAGGGCCTGACCGATTTTTCGGAGTCGTACCAGACTTCGCTGGACCAGAAGACGCCGCTGTTCCGGCGCGCACATCGTCCGGCAGCGACATCATGAAGACCACCGTCACCGCCTATGACGAACTGGTCGCCGCCACCAAAGCCACGCTGGGCCGCATCGTCGTCGATTTTTCGCCGGCCGTCTTCGCGTCCAGTCTGGCTGCCGAGGACATGGTCCTGACCGACATGATTCTGCATTCGGGCCTGCCGATCAGCATCTTCACGCTGGAAACCGGTCGCCTGCATGCCGAGACACTTGGCATGCTCGACACGATCAAGGAACGCTACGCGTATGACGTCGTGCGCATGACACCGGACCCGGTCGCTGTCGAAGCCTACGTGCAAAATCACGGGCTCAATGGTTTCTACGACAGCGTTGACCTGCGCAAGGAGTGCTGCCACATCCGCAAGGTTGATCCGCTCAATCGTGCCCTGGCCGGCAATACCGCCTGGGTCACCGGCCAGCGCCGCGCCCAGTCCAGTACCCGCGCCGAACTCGACGTGCAGGAACGCGACGAAGCCCACGACATGACCAAGTTCAATCCGCTGGCGGACTGGTCCGAAGCCGATGTCTGGAAATACATCCGCGACAACAACGTGCCGTACAACCCGCTGCATGATCGCGGTTATCCGTCGATCGGTTGCGAGCCATGCACCCGTGCGATCGAACCGGGCGAAGACGTCCGTGCCGGTCGCTGGTGGTGGGAAAACCCGGACTCGAAGGAATGCGGTTTGCATGTGGTCGATGGCAAGCTCATCCGCATCAAATCGGCGACCTGAGCAGACACCTAAGCAACAGCGTGACCCAATAACTTACTTCACAAAGACACCATGAAACCTGTAGTCGAAAACCTTTTTCCGGATGCGGCCAGCAATCGTCATCTCGACTGGCTCGAATCCGAAGCCATCCACATCATGCGCGAAGTCGCGGCCGAATGCGCCAATCCGGCGCTGCTGTTCTCGGGCGGCAAAGACTCGGTGGTGATGTTGCGTCTGGCCGAAAAAGCCTTCCGTCCGGGTGCCTTTCCGTTCCCGCTGGTACACATCGATACCGGCCATAATTTTGCTGAAGTCATTACCTTCCGCGACAAGCGCGTGGCAGAACTGGGCGAGCGCCTGATCGTCGGTTCGGTCGAAGACTCGATCCAGCGCGGCACCGTGCGCCTGCGTAATCCGGCCACCGATTCGCGCAACGCCGCGCAAGCCGTGACGCTGCTCGAAACCATCGCCAAGTACAAGTTCGACGCCTGCATCGGTGGTGCCCGCCGCGATGAAGAAAAAGCCCGCGCCAAGGAACGGATTTTTTCCTTCCGCGACGAGTTCGGCCAGTGGAATCCGAAGGCCCAGCGCCCGGAACTGTGGGACTTGTATAACACCCGCGTCCATGCCGGTGAAAACATGCGCGTATTCCCGATCTCGAACTGGACCGAACTCGACGTCTGGCAGTACATCGCCCGCGAGAAACTCGAACTGCCGCCGATCTATTTTGCGCACGAGCGCGAAGTCATTCCGCGCAACGGCTTGCTGGTACCGCTGACCGACCTGACCCCGCCGCTGCCCGGCGAAAAAGTCGAAACGATGATGGTGCGCTTCCGTACCGTCGGCGACATTTCGTGCACCTGCCCGGTGGCCTCGGACGCCGACACGGTCGACGCGATCATCGCTGAAACTGCGGTCACGCAAATCACCGAACGCGGTGCGACCCGGATGGATGACCAGACCTCGGAAGCCTCGATGGAAAAACGTAAAAAAGAAGGATATTTCTGATGAATGCCGCAGTCGCTCCAGCCACCTCAACAACAAAACAATCCGCCGAACGCGGCCTGCTGCGCTTCATTACCGCCGGCTCGGTCGACGATGGCAAGAGCACGCTGATCGGCCGCCTGCTGTTTGACAGCAAGGGCATCTTCGCCGATCAGCTCGATGCGATGTCA
>CANFED010000054.1 GCA_947445995.1 Oxalobacteraceae bacterium
GTGTTAATCGTGATACCACGTGCTTTTTCTTCTGGTGCCGCATCAATCTGGTCGTAAGCTTTTGCTTCGCCGCCGAATTTCTTCGACAGTACCGTTGCAATTGCTGCTGTCAGCGTAGTCTTGCCGTGATCGACGTGACCGATCGTGCCAACGTTAACGTGCGGCTTGGTCCGCTCAAATTTGCTCTTTGCCATCTTGGACTCCTAACGATTTGAGAGAGTGTTCAGGCACGAGCCCGATCGACTTGGTGATTCGACTTACCACTAAAAACTGGTGCCCTTTACGTGGATTGAACACGTGGCCTCTCCCTTACCAAGGGAGTGCTCTACCACTGAGCTAAAAGGGCTATTTGCAGCTGATTAATCAACTACTTAAAACTGGAGCGGGTGAAGGGAATCGAACCCTCGTCATAAGCTTGGAAGGCTTCAGCTCTACCATTGAGCTACACCCGCGAGGGTCACCATTTCCGCAATTACTTACTTCAACTGCGCATGCATCTTCACCTAAACCTGGTGGAGGGGGCTGGATTCGAACCAGCGTACTCGTAAGAGGGCAGATTTACAGTCTGCTGCCATTAACCACTCGGCCACCCCTCCTTAGGGAACCCCAAACTATATTTGAGAGAAAGCCCCTTGTCAATCGCTGCGCACTTTTGCCTTATTACTTATCAAACCGCGAGATTTCAGCACTTTGATCGGCATACAAAATTTCGTGCGCCGCGCATAGTACTATAAAGTTCATCGAATCCGCAATTTTTACGCTGCCAGCACGAGAATTTTTCACTCCATCATGGGAACCGGATTACTTTGACGGTACCCGCCAAGGTTTTTTTTCACATTAAATTGCTTTAAAGCAATATTCGCACTCAAAACCGTGTTTCTCTTGCGGCTCTCAAGAAGCTATCGAGCACTGGAGTGCAGTCAAGCAGTTCCACGCCACCCGCTCGGTGAAATTCGGGATGCCATTGCAGGCCCATCACGAAGGCTGCTTTGCGATAACGAATAGCTTCGACTAGCTGATCTTCTCCTGATACCGCCTCAACGTTCAAATCTCGACCTACGTCACGTACCGCCTGATGATGTATTGAATTGACTAGCGGGACATTTTGCCCTGCGAACATTTTTCCTAGTGAAGAACCGGTGGGAAAGCTGATCGAATGACGATGACTGTCATAAAGCTCATTGACATGCGCGATGGCATGCGGCACGTCCGAGGCAATGTCTTGATACAACGTCCCTCCGAATGCAACGTTAATCAACTGGCAACCGCGGCAAATTCCCAAAACCGGTTTGTCAGCCTCAATGAACTCATGAAGCAATTCGAGTTCGTACATGTCTCTGGCCCTGTCACCGTTCCATTCTGGCCGGGTTGCAAATTCAGAGTAGCTTTGCGGTGACACGTCAGCACCCCCTTGCAAAACCAGTCCATCGAGATGTTTGGCATAGTCTCGCAGACGAATATTACTCGGATGCAATAATCCGTTTGTATTCACCGTCGGTATCATAAAGACCATCACATCGCGAGACATGACCCATTGTGCAATTGACTCCTCAAGATATTGCAGGGTTTTACCGCGCAACCCTTTGGCTCCTGGCTCCGGATGAAATATCCTTGCTGAAACTCCGATCTTTAATGTTCTGTGAGCGAGCCTTTTCCCCACTTTGTCACTCAGCGCTCGAATGCGGGCCGAGAATACGTTCCATGACTGCATCCAGGGCGTCTCGCGCTGTGCAAGCTCCCAGGGCAGAGGTGCGTTTTCCGTACTCGGGGATGATGCTGTGCCGCCTCCCTGCTCTGGAACTTGCGGGGAAGATGTTTCGCTTTTTCCTTGTGGCGTAGTAGTCATGGCATCCGTTTCCATTTGCAATTCAGTAGATCGCTTACAACATTAAACTATCCAGGAGCTTCTAAGATCATTTCGTAGAACAAGACAAGCGACCTAAGATTTGCTCAAGAACGCGAATTCATCGGTCATCAGCACCGTCAATTATTTGTTAAGGTAGCGATCTTTTGGCTTTCCCTACGTAATTTTCATGACTGCTTACAGACAATGACACCATCACCCAACATTCTGGTGATCTTGGCCCATGCCTCCCTCCGTCGGTCGCGGATCAATCGACGCCTTGTTCAGGCAGCCCAGATGCTGCCAAATGTGAAGGTGCATGATCTCTATGAAACCTATCCTGACTTTGATATCGACATTGCGCATGAGCAGTCGCTCCTTGAAGCGGCCGATCTTGTCGTCATACAGCATCCGCTTCAGTGGTACAGCGTGCCATCACTCCTCAAGGAATGGTTTGATGTCGTCCTTACGCCCGGCTGGGCATACGGTGATGGCGGCAATGCATTGGCTGGCAAAAGCTATTGGCTGGTTACAAGTACCGGTGGCACACAGGAAACATATCGGGTCGACGGGACGCACCAACACCCTTTTTCTTCTTTTCTTCCAGCGCAAGAACAAACCGCCCGCCTGTGCGGGATGACATGGCTAACACCACATGTTTTTCATGGCGCAAACCAAGCAGATGACGTATCGATCAGTCGACATATCGCCACCTATGTCGAGCAACTTGAAACCTATCCGAACTGGCTAAGCAATGACGGAACATAGCCTCCTGTTCAACGCGCTCATTTATCTTGCCGCAGCAGTCATCGCTGTACCAGTTGCCAAGAAGCTTGGCTTGGGAGCCGTACTCGGCTATCTGCTTGCAGGGATCATTATCGGCCCATGGGGATTTGGCTTGATCGACGGTGTTGAAGACATCCTTCACTTCTCGGAGTTTGGTGTCGTCTTGCTGTTATTTCTCATCGGCTTGGAACTTGACCCCAAACGACTGTGGTCATTGCGACGACCGATTTTTGGCTGGGGCTCCGCTCAGGTTGGCCTGATTACCCTGGCTCTTTTTCTGTTCGGCATCACCCTCGGCGTCGATTGGCATACGGCGCTGATTGCAGCACTGGGACTGTCCTTGTCATCGACTGCGATAGCGCTGGCGACTGTGGGTGAACGTAACCTGATGGCCACCCCAGCGGGCTCTGCCAGTTTTGCGATCCTGCTATTTCAGGATATGGCAGCGATTCCAATGATCGCTATCGTTCCCCTTCTGGGCGCGAGTTCCCCGGCAGTGGCAGGGCATGGCTGGCTCGGTGCGGCAAAAGTAGTGGGAGTGGTCATTGCGCTTGTAATCGGCGGACGCTTTCTGATCCGTCCAATTTTACGCATCATCGCAAACACGGGCATGCGTGAAATATTTACTGCCTTTGCGCTATTGCTCGTCATCGCCATCGGCTTGCTGATGCAGTGGGTGGGCATGTCTATGGCGCTGGGTACCTTTCTGGCCGGTGTATTGCTGGCAGATTCTGAATATCGCCATGCACTGGAAACCGACCTTGAACCATTCAAGGGCTTGCTCCTTGGACTATTCTTTATTGCCGTCGGCATGTCTGTCGACTTTGGCCTCTTTCGTGCGCAACCCTGGCTGGTGCTCGGTTTGGTGACGGCCTTTCTTTTCATCAAGACGCTAGTGTTGTACGTGCTGGCAAAATCCTTTGGCATACCGCGCGGGCAACAAGCACTTTTTGCATTTTTATTGTCACAAGGCGGTGAATTCGCGTTCGTCATATTTGGTGCTGCGGCTACTGCCAACGTCTTCTCGTCAGAAATTTCGTCATTACTCGTCGTCGTGGTGGCCTTGTCGATGCTCGCCACTCCTTTGCTGCTGATTTTCTACGATCAGGTGCTTGCTCCAAGGCACAGCGCCGAAAAGAAACGGCCGGATGAGTTAAACGAGCCACAGGACAACCCGGTCATCATCGCCGGCTTCGGGCGCTTCGGACAAATTATCGGTCGCCTGCTCTATGCCAACCGAATAGGAGTCACTGTTCTGGATCACGATCCAGACCAAATCGACTTGTTACGCAAATTCGGATTGAAAGTTTTCTATGGAGACGCGACTCGCATCGATCTGCTCACGGTCGCGGGGGCCGCCAAGGCCCGTGCTCTAGTCGTCACCATCGACAATGTCGCAGATAGTCTTGCGCTGGTAGAGGCCGTGCGCATAGCCTTTCCGGACTTACCCATCTTTGCGCGAGCCCGCAACGTCACCCATTACTACGAGTTGATGGACCGGGGTGTCACGGTTCTTGAGCGAGAAACTTTCGAGTCCGCCCTGCAACTTGGCCGCCAGGTGCTGCATCAACTAGGATTCGGTGCGTTCGAGGCACGCCAGGCAGCAATGAAGTTTCGCAAACACAATATCAAGACACTGTTTGCCGTCTATCCTTTTTACAAAGACCAAAAGCAGATGGTGTCAATGGCAAAGCAAGCGCGTGATGAACTGCGTGAAATGTTTTCTCGTGATTCCCAAATCCGGAACGGCGAGACACGAGACGGCTGGGACTGAGCCGGGTTACGACTCATTTTTTTGCAACGCGCCATTACCCGTTGAAGAAATGCCGTATTTTTTTAGAATGTTCTGATAGAGCGAGATCAACGAGGACAAACGCGGATTGGCGGAATCAAGCCGGCGGGCAGAGTCAATCAGCGTTTTCGCCTGATCACCCAATCGCTCATCCCAGCCAAGATGATCAAGATGCTTGAGTAACGCAACGGCTGCATTAAAAACCACTTGTGGGTTTTCGGGTAACTTTTTAACGGCCTCCATCATCGAAGAAACGGCCCCACGATAATCGCCTTGACGCGCTTTTTCCGCCCCGGAGGCAACAAGATCAACCACCATGCGCCGACTTTCCTTGGCAGTACTCTCTGCCAGGTCGGTACGTCCGGATTGCTCGAACAAATTCATCGCCTTGGCCATAGCAGCGCTACTGGACGCGTTGTTCATCACGTCGATCATAATTTCGGTGGCACCGCTGTCCATCTTGTGATCAAGGCAATTTTTTGCCAACGTCATCTTCATGCCCGTCGACAAACCAATATTGTCACGACAGGCCTCAACGGCTTTGTTCAATTCTTGGCCGGCACGATCGAGATCGCCCGCTTGCTTGAACAGCATGGCAGATGAAATTGCATGGCAAGCCTTGCCCTTGCCAGATCCCGATAACGAACGATCCAGATCACGGATAACCGTCGCAGCCTGGCTGGTGTCGCCTTTGTCAACCAGCGTTCTTACCAGCCGAACATGATCCTCCGGGTCACGAAATTCCGAATAACGTGCTTTCGTGACGACTTGCTGAAAAGCTTTTTCAGCAGTTCCGACATCACCCGTTTCCAATGCCACCTCACCTAACTTGCGTAACCGCTGCAAAGCGTTGGGAGAAATGGCAACAGCATTTTGTAGTACCTCCTGCGCTTCAGGAAATTTTCCATTGGCTTCATGCGCCTTGGCAAGCCAATCGTAAGCGTCCATGAATTTATTATTCTCGGCGACCAACGCAACCAGCATCTCTTCCGATTCAGCAAACCTGTTTTGCATGAATAAGGTTTTAGCGAGACCCAAGCGGGCCCAAGCAACCGCACGCAACGCATACAACTCGGCATAAAGAGGCTGCGCCAGATGCGGTTCACCTAACGAAATATGCAGCTCTGCCCGCAAGCGTTTGAAATCGACGAGATAGCGTCCGTTTCCAGCCTCCCCTTCAATACACGCGGCAACTGCCAGATCAAGGTCGCCTCGCTCCATCAATCGATACAGCGGGGCAAATACTGCGCGCTTGTCGACGGCTTTTTTAATACGGTCCAGTAACGTGTCTGCCGTAAACGGCTTCAGTATGTAATCGGAGGGTGCCAACTCTGCAGCACTGACCACTTTTTCGTAGGCGCGCTCTGCAGTGACCATAAAAAATATCGTCGCCATGGAAATCAGCTTGTTGTTGCGTACATCCTCAAGAAACTGCTGGCCATCCTGACCATCGCCCAAATCGTATTCGCACAAGATAATGTCAAAGGAGCGCGTCTGGAGCTGGCGAATCGCGGTACCGGAACTCACCGCATGGTCGATTTTCTTTAATTCGCAGAGCGTCAGCATGTTGTGCAGGTTACCGCGCATGCCCGGTTGTGGCTCGATGATCAGGGCAGTCAGGCTACGGAGTTCCTTCATTTTTCTGGCGGCTTTAAAGAAAGATTAACGATTAAGTATAGTACGGTGACGCGACCTAACTGCGTGGAAAACTCGAAGCCGGTAGTACAAGTGATATCCGCATCGGAATAGGTGTGGGCGTGGGCGTAGTGAGAGCAACACCAAAGCGACTACTAACCGTCCACCCGCTCATCGATCCAACAACATTGGCGAGTCTGAATCCGAAACTTCCTGGAGCAAGAAATAAGTCGGGGCAAGTCTTCAGACATCCTTTATCACTGCGAGCACTTGCTGAACAGGATCAAGCAGGCGGGCTGCCGCTTTGCTGATCTGTTCGGTCATTGTCTGCATTCGCTCGATTTCTGTATTTGCATTATCGATCGTCGTCTTAATTTGGCGAATCAGCTCCGGCGAACAAAAAGCTGAATGGCGTCCGGCGACTTCAACCAGATGAACCACGCGGGCGCGGGTTTCGGCGATGTGTGCATTGGCGGTCGACTGAAAGTCTGCCTCAAGCTCCAGCGCAGCCGCACCCAGTGCGCGGCTATCTTCAATCAGCTCGCGGATCTTGCTGCAGCTTCGCTCGTTGGATAAAAACAGGATGTTGCTTTGTGGCCGTGCGCGAGAAGACGAAGTGGTGGCAGCCCTTCCGGTTTGCTGCAAAGCGAGCAACAGCGATGCATTGGAAGAAATTTTCTTGATCAAAGAGTCAAACAGTTGCCGTTGCAATTCAAGTTGCGAAAATACTGCTCCGGGTATGGCTCCACCTTGACTGGACGAAGGCATCGTGACTCCTTGCGAACACCGCAGATGCGGCGTGATTTACTTACGGTTTATTGATACTAACTAACGGTATCTACAAAGTAAATTCGCATGCCGATTTTTGACTCCGAATGGGTCTGCAGACGCGGAAATTACAACGACGCCACGGGTTCCGCACGCATGCGCCAGGCCGCGACCACGGCGATGGCGCACAGTATGGCGACGAAGAAGAACGTTTCATCGAAAGCGTGCACATGGTTTTCCAGCTCATTGGCAGCACTACCGGGACCACTGCGATGAACCGCCAGACGCCACTCCAGCACGATACCCACCAGACTCACGCCGATCGCCCCGCCCAGTTGCCGCAAGAAATTCAGCGTACTCGCACCCTGCGCGATGAGGCTGTGATCGACCCCGCGCATCGCACCCAGGCTCAGTGCCGGCAAAACGAAACCCAGGCCAACACGACCGATGACAGCCCAGGCCATCAGGAGCAGATAACTCCCGCCTGGTTGCCCCAGCGCCATCAATCCCAAAGACAGGGACAGCAATGCCAGACCAATGGACACCAGCACATTCGGCGGATACCGATCTGCCATTTTTCCGGCCAGTGGAATCGTGATGGCCAATACAACGCCAGCAGGCAATAGCACCAGGCCGGCACGCGAAGGCGAATACGCCAGCGCCATCTGCAAATACACCGGGAGCAAATAGGTCGAACCAAACAAGCCCATGCCGTAGATAAAGGCAACCAGTCCACCCATTGAAAACTGGCGGTAACTGAATAACTTGAGATTCATCAGTGGTGCATCGGTACGGGCCTGCCAGGCAATAAAACCAATGAAGGACGCCAAGGCAACCGCCAGCAAAATCACTGCCAGCACCTTGTCATCATGCAGATGGACAAGTCCATTGAGAACCGTGACCGTACAGGTTCCCGCCAGCAGCAGACCTTTCCAGTCGAACCTGCGGGCGTCGCCCATCAACGGCGAGTTAGTCGACAGATAACGCCGGATGAGCACCAGCACCACCAGGCAAAAGGGAACAACTACGAAAAAAATCGATTGCCAGCCGAAGTGTTCGACCAGCACACCGCCCACGCTAGGCCCGATCGCGGGTGCCAGCACCACCCCGAAACCGAAGATACCCAGCGCCCTGCCTTGCTCTTTCAAATCGAATGCCCGCAAGATGACAATCGCAGGAATCGGTTGCAGGATGCCGGAAGCCAGGCCCTCGAGTACGCGCATCGACAGCAGCATCGAATAATTGATGCTGAAGCCACCGAGCACACCCCCCGTCAGCAATACCAGAATGGCCATCGTGTAAGTCCGCCGCAAGCCGAAGCGCAACAGGAGCCAGGGCGTGGTCAGCATCGACAGCGTCATGGCCAGCATGAAACCCGACGAGACCCACTGTGCGCGCTCCTGTCCGAGCTGAAAGTGCTGACTCAAATCCGGAATGGCAACGTTGACGATGGTTGACGACAGAATCGATGCCATCGTCCCGATCATGACTGTCAGCAGCACCAGCCATTTATGGCGATCGCCGTGACGCTCGCGCAATACTTCGATCGTCGCTGTCATCGGAATCAGGGGAGGTAGGTGAACAACTCTGCACAGAGAAATGCCAACGCCGACACCAGCAAGGTCGAACCGAACGGCAGGCACAGCGGCACGCCAAGCACCGTGAAGCGCACATCGCCAGGTGCCCGACCAATGCCGAGCCGGTTCAGCCAGGGCAACAGCAACGGGAAGATAATCAGGCCCACGAAAATCACTGCTACCCAACGTATCATCGTCCGCCTTTGTGTTTGTTGAAACGGCCGGAAGGCCAAAGCAACCATCTTAGCGGATCAGGCGCATCACGGCGAACAGCACCATCGACAACAATACGGTCGAGGCAAACGGCAGGAAAATATCCTTGCCAAACAGCCGGAAACGGATGTCGCCCGGCAACCGGCCAAGGCCGATTTTTTCGAGCCACGGCAAGGCAGCCGACAGCACGATGAGACCAATGAAAATGGCGAGGAACCAGCGAATCATGTGCGCCCTTTCAGAGTCGGTGACTGCGGTCGTTGCGTTCGAAACGCTCCGGCAAGCGCAATTGCGTGCCCACTACCAGCACCTTGAACAGCTCGCCCATCTCGGCAGGCGAAGTGAGTTTTTGTACTGCATTGGCCTGCGGCAGATAACGCCGACCATCCTCGGGCGACGTGCGCAGCAGCAAATCGCCAAGACCGGCTTCCAGCAGAAACGATGCCTGACTCAGATAGCCAAGCAAATCGAGCCCGCCGTCGAGTGCCGCCCGCGCCATCGCCGTAAAGTCGACATGCGCCGTGATGTCCTGCAAACCGGGTAAAAAAAACGGATCGTCGTGGGCGTGATGCCGGTAATGGCACATCAGCGTTCCGTGGTCGCGCTGCTCAAGGTAATACTCATGGGCGGGAAAACCGTAGTCGATCAAGAGAGCCGCACTGCCCTGCCCGGTCTCATCAAAACCCGCACACAGCATGGCGGCCAGAGAACGCATGAAACCGGCAGCCACCGGATGGACTTCTGTCGCATAGCCAATCGGCAGCGACTCGGCCTGCGGAATTTGCTCGATCAGGGCAGTGTCACAGGTGTGCTCGCGATAGACAAAATTCCGTGCCGACAAGCCAATACCGCGCTCACGCCAGCCCTGTTCGGTTTTCACCACCAGATGCACTGGCATCGCATCGAGCACTTCATTGCCAATCACCACACCGGCAAATGCCGCCGGAAAATGATCCAGCCAGACTACCTGCGGAAACCCCTTGAGCAATTGCTGCTGGCGCGCCCGCAATTCTCCGGACAACTCGACGATCGAATACCGGTGGACCGGTATGCCCATCGCCGCCAGTTCGGTCAGCAAATCAAACGCCAGCTTGCCCGTGCCGGCACCGAATTCCAGCAGGTGGGGCGCGATCTTCGGCAGCAATTCAGCGACGGCGTGCGCCAGTGTTGCACCGAATAACGACGTGATTTCGGGCGCGGTTGTAAAATCTCCGTCTTTTCCGAGCTTGGCGGCACCGCCGCTGTAATAACCGAGTTCTGGCTCGTACAAGGCCAGCTCCATGTAACGCGAAAATGAGATCCATCCGGAATTGCGGCGGATGTCATTGGCGATCAAGGTGTGCAGTGCGCGCGAGGCACGCAGCGCGTCGGCAGAGGGTTCGGGCAGTTGCAATTGCATGGCTTTTTTATCGATATCTCAGCGAAAGGCACAACACTATGACCACGGACCGACAGAAAGTTGCACTTGTGACGGGCGCGGCCAAACGCATCGGTCGCGCCATCGCGCTGGCAATGGCCGGGCGTGGCTGGGACATCATTGTGCACTACGGTCGCTCTGCTGGCGAGGCCGCCACAACAGTCCATGAGATTGAACAACTTGGCAGGCGCGCCTGGGCATTGCAATGCGACCTCACGGATGAAAGTGCAGTCAAAAAATTATTGCCGGACGCCATTGCCTGCTGCGGCCCGCAACGCCGGCTGGCCTGCGTTGTCAACAATGCCTCGCTGTTCGAGCAGGACGGCCCGGCTGATTTTTCGCTGGCAGTGCTTGATCAACACATGCATGCCAACCTTGCCGCACCCATCCTGCTGGCGCAAGCCCTGCATGAAGCGACCGCTGACGGCGAACAATCGGTCGTCATCAATTTGCTGGACCAGAAGCTATTCAACATGAATCCGGATTTCCTTTCCTATACCCTGTCGAAGGCGGCGCTGCAAACCGCTACCGTGATGCTGGCGCAAGCGCTGGCACCGAAGCTGCGCGTGGTCGGCGTGGCACCCGGTATCACGCTGATTTCGGGCGACCAGAGCCAAGCCAGTTTCGAAAAGGCACACAAAATTACGCCACTGGGACGTTCCAGCACGCCGCAAGACATTACCGACGCCGTCTGCTACGTCGCCGAGGCGCGCGCCATGACCGGTACCACCTTGCTGGTCGATGGCGGCCAGCACCTGATTCCGCTGCAACGCGATGTGATGTTCGTTGCCCAATAACTCAAACCCGTTCCACTACCGATCGTGACCATGCCTTCATTCCTGTCCCAACCTGCCCTCGCGAATTGCCGCCGCCTGTTCCTGCGCAATTACGAAGTCCTCATCAACATCGGCGTCCATGATTTCGAAAAAACTGCCGAACAGCGTGTGCTGATCAACGTTGACCTGTTCATCCCGCTAGAATTATCGACTCCGAAGGGCGATCTGCTCGATGAAGTCGTCGACTATGATTTCATTCGTAGTACGATTTCCAAACGGACCGAGCAAGGCCACATCCATCTGCAGGAAACACTATGCGACGATGTCGCCGCCGCGATGCTGCTGCACCCCAAGGTACGTGCCGTGCGTGTCTCGACCGAAAAGCCCGATGTCTATCCGGACTGCGAATCGGTCGGCGTCGAAGTATTCCGGGTCAAGGCAGTCTGAATGTTGGAGTCCACCATGTCCGATACCGCCACTGAATCAAGCGACCCGTCCGCAGAACTGTCGGCCCGGCAGCGCGAAAAAATCACCTACGAGAACAACAAGCTGCACAAGCGTCTGTGCCGTCAGGTTGGTCAGGCCATCGGCGACTTCAACATGATCGAAGAAGGCGACAAGGTCATGGTCTGTCTGTCCGGCGGCAAGGACAGCTACGCCCTGCTCGACATCCTGATGACGCTGCGCGAACGCGCGCCGATCAACTTCGAACTGATCGCCGTCAACCTAGACCAGAAACAGCCGAATTTTCCGGAGCACATCCTGCCGGCCTACCTGACCGATCTCGGCGTGGCCTTCCACATCGAAAATCAGGACACCTACAGCATCGTCAAGCGCGTCATTGCCGAAGGCAAGACCACCTGTTCGCTGTGCTCGCGGCTGCGGCGCGGCATCCTGTACCGGGTCGCCGACGAACTCGGCGCGACCAAAATCGCGCTGGGACATCATCGCGACGACATCCTTGAAACGTTTTTTCTGAATATGTTTTTTGGCGGAAAACTCAAGAGCATGCCGCCCAAGCTGCAATCCGATGATGGCAAGCACATCGTGATCCGGCCACTGGCGTACGTGAAAGAGGCCGATACCGAACGCTACGCCGAGGTCAAGAATTTCCCGATCATTCCGTGCGACCTGTGCGGTAGCCAGGAAAACCTGCAGCGCAAGCAACTCAAGAACATGCTGCGTGACTGGGACAAAAAAAATCCTGGCCGCACCGACAATATCTTTGCGGCACTCTCGACGGTGGCACCGTCACACCTGATGGATCGCAACCTGTTTGATTTCGCCGGTCTGGCAGTGACCGGTGCTCCGGTCATCGATGGCGACATTGCCTTCGATGACGAGCCTTGCGCGGTATCGACCACGCTGCCAGGCACGATCACGCTTGTGCCGCTGTCCCGCTAACGCAACAAACGCTAGGCAGCGAGCTCCAGAAATAGTTTCTGCAAGTCCTGCAACTGCTCTAGCGCGTAGGCTTTTTGCTGTGGCGTGGTCAGTGCGATGATATCGGCCGTCAGCCGGATTGCGGCATCGGTCGACGCGGCAAAGAACACCGCATTGTCGCCATTGCCGACGCGCTCATAGTGCACGCGGGTGTAGGCCTTGATCGCTTGCACCACCGCCACGCGCGGCGGCTGCTCGATACGAATTTTCGTGAGTAGCGTGATCAGTTCCTGATGACGCTGCGAACGGTCCGCCATTACCCGCTCGTTATCGAGTGGCCGCGCATCCGACAGCACCCGGATACGGGCCTGCTGTGCGTCACTGAAATCGCCAAACCAGTACTGCGCCTGTTTCATGATTTTTTTGTAGCGAAACCGTTGACGCTCCTCAATATCGCCGACCAGGTAATCTTTACGATACCGTTCGGCGCTGTCAGCCAGCTTGCTTTCGATCCGCTCGATCTGCTCGGCGTTCAATGACAATGCCAGATCGGCGAGCGCCGGCAAGGCCTGGTCGAGGATGACGACGATGCGCTTTTTCAGTGCGCCATAATCAACCCGCACCTGGTCCGCTGTCACCGGATCCTGCAAGCGACGCTGGCCTGCACCCATCAGTTGCGCATAATCGGGCAACTGGGTTTTCTGGTGCCAGAAGAACAGGTTCCCGAGTTGGGTACGGACCTGTTTTCGTTGCGCCTGATCAAAACCGACATAGTTGTTGAGCCACCAGTAAGACAAGGTTTCGCCATTGCTGTAAGACAGCCGCAATGCACTGCATCCGGCGAGCACCACTACAAAAGCAAGCAGCATGGCCTTTTTGGTCATGCTGCGCGCCGTGCGCATGTTAAGATTTTCGAAAATTTTCAATCGGGCCCCTATGAACGTTGTCATTCTCGCCGCCGGCATGGGCAAACGCATGCAGTCGGCGTTGCCGAAAGTGCTGCACCCGCTGGCGGGACAATCCCTGCTGGCACATGTGGTCAGCACGGCCCGGTCACTGTCGCCAAGCCGGCTGTGCATTATTTATGGTCATGGCGGCGAAGCCGTACCGGCAGCATTTGACGCTGACGACATCGTCTTCGCCCGGCAGGAACCGCAACTGGGAACCGGCCACGCAGTCATGCAGGCACTGCCTTTCCTCGACGAGTGTACCCCGACGCTGGTGTTGTACGGCGACGTGCCCCTGACCACCACCGACTCACTGCAAAAACTGCTGGCCTGTGCCGGCTCCGAATCGCTCGGCATCCTGACCATCACGATGGCCGATCCGGGCGGCTACGGCCGCATCGTGCGCGAACAGGGCCGCATCGTGCGCATCGTCGAGCAGAAGGATGCCAGTGCAGCCGAACTGGCCATCACCGAAGTCAATACGGGCATTCTGGTCGCACCGACCGCTGCCCTCAAGCGCTGGCTGGCGGCACTGTCGAACAACAATGCCCAGGGCGAGTACTACCTGACCGACATCGTCGCCAGTGCCGTCGCCGAGGGCATGCCGGTACAGTCGGCACAACCTGGTGCAGTATGGGAAACCCTGGGCGTCAACAGCAAGGTGCAACTGGCCGAACTGGAACGGGTTCATCAGCGTAACGTCGCGCAGCGCTTGCTCGAACAAGGCGTCACGCTGGCCGATCCGTCACGCATCGACGTGCGCGGCACACTGACCTGCGGACGCGATGTCAGCATCGACGTTGGCTGCGTCTTCGAGGGAACGGTCACGCTGGCCGACAACGTGCGCATCGGCGCGCACTGCGTGATCAGCAATGCGCGCATCGGTGACGGCGCGCAGATCAAGCCGTTCTGCCATATCGATGATGCCGTCGTCGGTGCCGCCGCGATGATCGGTCCGTACGCCCGCTTGCGTCCGGGGACCGAACTGGCCGACGCGGTCCATGTCGGCAATTTCGTCGAGATCAAGAACAGCCAGCTTGGCAGTGCCAGCAAGGCCAACCACCTGAGCTACATCGGCGATGCGACCATCGGCCAGCGCGTCAATATCGGTGCCGGCACCATCACCTGCAACTACGACGGCATCAACAAATTCCGCACTACCATCGAGGACGATGCCTTCATCGGCAGCGATACCCAATTGATCGCACCAGTAACAGTCGGTGCTGGCGCGACCATCGGTGCCGGCACCACGCTGACCGGTACCGCCCCGCCCGGCAAACTAACCCTGTCGCGCAGCAAACAACTCACCATCGCTGGCTGGCAACGGCCGGCCAAACAAAAAAAATAAGGAAGTCTCCTATGTGCGGCATCGTCGGCGCAGTCTCCACACGCAACATCATTCCCGTCCTGCTGCAGGGCCTCAAACGCCTAGAATATCGTGGCTACGATTCCTGCGGCGTGGCCGTCTTCAATGACGGCCTCAAGCGCGCCCGCAGTACCGCGCGCGTCGCCGAACTCGAAACCCAGATCGCCCAATCCGGCCTCGAAGGCAGCACCGGCATTTCGCATACCCGCTGGGCCACGCATGGCGCACCGGTGACGTTCAACGCCCATCCGCATTTTTCATCCGGGCCCGATGGCGAGCACCGCATCGCGCTGGTCCATAACGGCATCATTGAAAACTACGAAGAAATCCGCACCGAACTCAAAGTGCTCGGTTACGTGTTCGAGTCCCAAACCGATACCGAAGTCGTCGCTCACCTGGTCAATCGCCTGTATGACGGTGACCTGTTCCGCACCATGCAACGTGCCGTCAAGCGCCTCACCGGTGCCTATGCCATTGCCGCCTTTTGCCGGGACGAACCCCATCGCGTGGTCGGTGCCCGCTTCGGATGTCCGCTCATTGTCGGCATCGGTACCAACGAAAACTTCCTCGCGTCGGATGCGATGGCGCTGTCCGGTTCGACCGACCAGATCCTGTATCTCGAAGAAGGCGACGTCGTCGACCTGCAGCGCGGCAGCGTGCGCATCACCGACAAGAACGACCAGCCGGTCGAGCGTCAGGTTCACACCGTCAGCGCCTACGCCGGCGATATCGATCTGGGTCCGTACCGGCACTACATGCAAAAAGAAATTTTCGAGCAACCGCGCGCGATCACCGACACGCTCGAAGGCGTA
>CANFED010000055.1 GCA_947445995.1 Oxalobacteraceae bacterium
ATGTTGACGATCACCCCTTCACCGAACTTGGCATGGGCCACCGACTCGCCGATGCGCCAGCCCAGCTCTTTCTGGCTCACGCCCAGCACCGGCACCTGCCCTGTCGGTGCATCAACCCACGCAGCCTTCGGGCTGTCGTAGCGATAAAACGGCTGCACTTTCGGTGACAGCCACTTCAGCGATTCTTCCGGCAGCTCTGCAAAAAACCGCGACTTGAGGTTGTAGCGGGTCTGTCCGTGCAGCATCCGCGTCTGCGAAAAACTCATGTACAAGCGCTTGCGCGCCCGCGTGATCGCGACATACATCAGGCGCCGTTCTTCCTCGACGCCAGCCTCTTCCTTCTGCGCATTCTCATGCGGGAACAAGCCTTCTTCGAGACCGGTAATGAATACCGTATCAAACTCCAGTCCCTTGGCCGAATGCACCGTCATCAGTTGCATCGCGTCCTGCCCGGCGCTAGCCTGATTGTCACCCGCTTCAAGCGAGGCGTGCGACAGGAAGGCCGACAGCGGCGACATCACCGCTGGCAATGGCGCATCCGCATCGAGCACTTCAAAGCCGTCTGCCAGCACGATGGCCGTGCCGCTCACCGGCGCACTTTGCGGCCCGAGGAAGGCCGGCGCATCATGACCAAAACCTTCTTCGTTGACGAAGACGGTGGCCGCATTGACCAGCTGCTCCAGATTCTCGACACGGTCCGCGCCTTCCTTCTCGTTGCGGTAATGCGCAATCAGGCCACTGGCAGCCAGCACCACATTGACCATCTCCGGCAGGGCCAGCTGCGCGGTTTCAAAACGCGTACTTTCGATGAGCCGGATAAACCCGGCCAGCGATGAGCCCGCCTTGCCGGACACATGCGGCACCGCCGCGTACAGCGACAAATTGTGCGCGCGGGCGGCGTCCTGCAATTGCTCCAGCGAGCGCGCACCGATGCCGCGGGTCGGGAAATTGACGACGCGCAAAAACGCCGAATCGTTGTGCAGGTTATCCATCAGCTGCAAATAAGCGATCGCACTCTTGACTTCGGCGCGCTCGAAATAGCGCTGGCCGCCGTACACCTTGTACGGAATGCCGGCCGAAAACAGCGCATGTTCGATCACGCGCGATTGCGCGTTCGAGCGGTACAGCACCGCGATTTCGCTGCGCAACGATCCCTCGTTGATGAGGCTTTTGGCTTCTTCGATGATCCATTGCGCTTCAAGCAAATCACTGGTCGATTCAAAAATCCGTACCGGTTCGCCATGACCGGCGTCGGTACGCAAGTTCTTGCCGAGGCGCTTGGTGTTGTTGGCAATGAGCAGGTTGGCGGTATCGAGAATGTGGCCGTGCGAGCGATAGTTCTGCTCCAGCTTGATCAGGTTCTGCACATCGAACTCGCGCTCGAACGCCGACATGTTGCCGACATTGGCACCGCGAAAAGCATAAATGCTCTGGTCATCATCACCGACCGCAAACACGGCACCGCGCTTGCCGGCCATCAGCTTGAGCCAGTTATATTGCAGGTTGTTGGTGTCCTGAAATTCGTCGACCAGGATGTGCTTGAAGCGCGCCTGATAATGCTCACGCAGCGGCTGGTTGCGACTCATCAGCTCGTAGGTGCGCAGCAGCAGTTCGGCAAAATCGACCACGCCTTCGCGCTGGCACTGGTTGTCGTAGTAGTCGTACAGCTCGACCAGGCGGCGATTGTAATCGTCACTGGCATCGACATCCTTGGCACGCAGGCCCTGATCCTTGGCACCGTTGATGAAATACATCAGATTACGTGGCGGGAATTTCTCGTCGTCGACATTGAGCGCCTTGAGCATGCGCTTGATCATCGACAGTTGATCCGACGAATCGAGAATCTGGAAAGTCTGCGGCAACCCGGCATCGCGGTGATGCGCGCGCAAGAGCCTGTTGCACAAGCCGTGGAATGTTCCTATCCACATGCCGCGCGTACTGATAGGCATCATCGTCGACAGCCGCAGCGTCATTTCCTTGGCGGCCTTGTTGGTGAAGGTCACGGCCAGCACGCCGTTCGGCGCGACCTGTCCGGTCTGGATCAGCCAGGCGATGCGGGTCGTCAGTACACGGGTTTTTCCGGAGCCGGCACCAGCCAGGATCAGGGCATGCTGGGCAGGCAAGGTGACGGCGGCAAGTTGTTCGGTATTGAGGTTATGAAGGAGATTTTGCATCGCACGATTATAGCTGCCATGCCCCGCTGCAGGATGGGCGGAATGCCGGATGCCGCCGGACGCGGTGGCATTCGTCGCCACGACGGGCACCAGCGAAACCACTCCGGATAGCGGGCTCATTGGCATCATCATGAATGTGGCCGCTAGCCTGACCAGGCGTTCGTGCAAAAATCGGCATGGCCTCTCACGGCAACACCTTGCCATGACAACGTCGCAGTTTCAGGTGTTCGCTGTCATTGCGTGACAAGCCTGCGTGTGGCCCAGGCGCCAGCTAATAACGGCTACGTTTCGGGTCCGACTCCGAGGTCTCACCGGAGGCCGCATCCGTCAACGCGGCAAGGCACCAGAGATCGGACAAGAATCAACTTGAGGTCGTGTCCTGGCACTATGGAGCATGCACGACATACCCTCCCGATTTGCCGATAAGTTATCTGCTGGTTACCGGCGGCTGAACGGTTACTCCCGCAAAGCCTGTGAACGGCTTCAGGCTTTGCGGGTTGCAAAACATCCTTTATTTAACTTTGGCCCCTAGAATGTGAAGCGTTAATTTTCTGCTGCTCTTCCTTAATTTTCTGCTGCTCTTCCGTGTACCAATTTGGATTGGCAATATATTTTTTGAGATTATCTTCGTTGAAAACCCCGTCATTTTCACCGTTGTAAATTTCCATCATCTTGAACTCGTTTTTATTATCCAAAAAATAATTACATGCTTTAAGTAGGTTTTCTCTCAAGGTAGGATCTGCTTGACGATCTATATGGTTTTTGACATCCGTCAGTGTCCATAACTGGTTTTTATCCTTTGGCAATAGTTTCTCAAAAATTTTCGCAGCGTCTATATTACTATTGCAAGTCATCGGTTCCGATGGTGTACCGTCTAAATTTTTATATTTTGTTGTGCTACCTGATGTTGATGTTGATGTTGATGTTGATGTTGATGTTGATGCTGATGCTGATGCTTCATCTTTACGAGCTTTAATATAAGTTTCGAGATTAGTTTTGTTAAAAGATTCATCAGAAACTCCTTTGTAAGTTTCCATCTTTTTGAATTGGCCACCATTTTCCGTAAAATATTTAACTGCTTTTGTTAAATTATCTTTCGAGTTTTTATCTGCTATATCATCTATATAGGTTTTGACTTTATCCAGTGTCCATACCTTTCCAATATCCTTTGGCAAACATTTCTCGAAAATTGTCGCCGCCTCTATACCGTTAGTGCAATCCATCGGTTGCGATGTTGGATTGTCGGATGTTGATGCGTCAGTTGTTGTTGATGTTGATGCGTCATTTTTTGATGTTGATGCGTCAGTTGTTGATGTTGTTGGTATTGGCGTACCACTCGGTGGATAAAAAGCGTCTCTCAAAGATTTTTTTGTATCAGTTCCGTTTTCATTGTTGTCGAATACTTTATGAAAATTCGCATCATGAATTTTTTTATAATGTGGTGTTTGATCCTCACTTTCAAAATAGCTCACTAATTTTATTGCAGCATTAATATCCGACTGGGATACTTTATCTGTAACTTTTTGCTGGCCTGCTAAATTTTTTAATTCATCATAGTTAAAATTCTTGGGTAAAGCATTGGATCTGGAAAGAAATGACGCCGCATACTCTGGCCTATCAAAAACTTTTCCATCGGATGTAGTTATTTGCCCTTTGATATACTTACCCGTTTCCGTTCGGTCACGAATGTAAACTTGAAGATTCTCCTTGTTAAATTTCGGATTATCCTGTGAACCCGTCAAGTTTGAGCGCATGCGATAAAATTCATCCTTGTGGTCCGAAAACCATGCTAATGCATCTTTAGCCGAAGTGCCATCAGCATCTTTAGCCGAAGCTTTAACAGGAAAGTTTGCCACATAATTCTTCAAGTCCTCTAACGTAAGATTATTCCCGCCACTCCACAATTGTTTATCGTTAAGCAATGCGCCTGCATATTTTTTTGTATCACTTTCCAGTACTGTCCCATCGGTGTTACTACCGGATCCATTCTTCTCCTTCACTTTTTCATCTAAAATTAATTTCGATTGCTGCTTATCATTTGCAAAGCCGAATAACTTTGTCCAGAAGCCACTATTATTTGTAGTGGGATTTGTAGTGGGAACATCATCCGTTGTAGACTCGGTCAACCCACGCAGCCCGTCTGCAATGATGTCTTCATCACCATGTTCATTCACTGAGACGGTGGTGCCATCCTTGGAAAAAATAATATCGCCGGCATGAAGAACTACACTTTTTTTATTCTTGTCATCTACTTCAATCGTTTCATCACCTGATGCATAAAAAATTCTGTCACCGCTTATTAAAGGATTGGCATTCCTACTTGTCAACGAATTACTCACAATAAACCTCCATTAGAAAAAATTTTAACCTTGATTTACAATGACTATTGAAATAAAAGCAACACAGGCTTAACATTAATTAAAAAAGTATAAGCAAGCACAAATAAAATTTTGAACCTTCTAACAGCACATAAAAACATAATAATTTCTTGAAGCAACTTCAACAAATTCACGTCGACTAACAACTTAACATCATCATTTTTTCTCTACCGCTGAAAAATACTTTCCCTGATTAAATAACAACTTATTATTTTCAATAAATTAATTCAATTACTCAATTCAGCGACACGACGTAATAATAGTATTCAGTGATAGGTGAAAGAAATACTCTTTAGGTTCCTTTACTGCAATTCGTTTTTTAGCGGAATAACATGAAAAATCGAAGAGGGTCATTGCCTGATGGCAGGCAGGCTATTTGCGACAGGAGGTGCATGCTGTCGACCAAGTGCGTGGCACACGCAGGAGAAGCGGTCATGACATCCATAAAAACATGACGGTGGCGCAGGGCCCACGATAGACGAGGCTTGGATGACCGGTTTCTGGCAGTATCGCTCCACCATTTTTTCGGCGGTGCGCCCTCAGGCAAGGGACGCTGTCTGTATGACGCGAGCCATGCGAGATGACCTGCGTGCACGAAGGCAGCTTGTTTTAGGGTGGATGGCAGTGCGCAAGGCGATTCCCGATGCGGTGCATCTTGTCGAAGGCAAACGACCTTGTCGCGCTGGATTGTCAAGCTTGATTGTCCCGCTTCACGCCGGGTTACAACGACCAGCGGCCACACAGCGGCACGCAATCCGCACAACGGCGAATCTGGACCGGCGGAGGCGCCGGGCCTGACTTTGCGCCGGTCAGCGCTTACACGAACAAACCGGCTAGCTCTGATGCCGCCTGTCGCGGTGCCTCGGCCAGATACACGCTACTAATGGCCGCCACCATCTGCGCGCCCTGCGCCACCAGCGGCCGGGCATTGTCGAGCGTCATACCGCCGATGACCACCACGGGCAAGTCAATCAGCGCACGCGCTTGGGCAATGATCTCCGGCGCAGTCGTGACCGGGTATTGCTTGACCCGCGACGGATAAAAACCACCGAAGGCGATATAGCTGGCACCACCGCGTTGCGCGGTCAGTGCCAGTTGCAAGTTGCCGTAGCACGACGCTCCGACGATCTTGCCTGGGCCGAGCAGGATGCGCATCTGCGCGACGCTGGCGTCGGTGCCACCGACATGGATGCCGTCGGCGTCCAGCGCGCTGCAGAGGTCGGCGTGATCGTTAATGATCAAGGGCCGCGCATGACGACGGCACAGGGCCAGCAACGCGCCGGCCTGTTCGAGGCGCTGCGCTGCACTGGCTGTCTTGTGACGGTATTGCACCAGCGCCGCGCCGCCCAGCAGTGCCTGTTCGGTGACATACAACAGCCGGTCGGTGTCGTCCCAGTCGGGCGTGACGAGATAGAGTCCGTTCATACTGGTTCCTTGTTCCTGTCCTGATTCCAGGCGACGTTGCGATTGGGAATGCGCTGGCCGTCGGCGACAGCAAATGCCTGTTCCAGCGTCCGATGACAAAATGCCTGGGCGACATCGAGTGCGGCTTCCATCGGCAAACCGCAGGCCAGTGCACCGGCAATCGCACTGGCGAGCGTGCAGCCGCTGCCGTGGAATTCACCCGGCAGGCGTGGCCAGCTCCAACTTCTGCTGACGCTCTCGGTGTACCAGCGATTGACCACCTGCGCATCCATCCCGTGCCCCCCTTTGAGCAGCACGTGGCGGCAACCAAGTTGCAGCAAGGTATCAACCTGCTGCTCGGCGCGCCGGTCGCCGGCGCAGAGGATGGCGGCTTCCGGCAAATTGGGCGTGAGCAGCGTCGCCAGTGGAATCAATCCGGCCAGCATCAGGGCCGCATTGTCGGTCGTCAGCGAATCACCGTGACCGCTGGACATGACCGGATCGAGTACCACGGGCAAATCGGGATTGCGCGAACGCAGTGATCGGATCACGTCGACGATGATCGCGGCATTGGCAAGGTTGCCAATGACGCCGATCTTGACGGCTGCAATATCGATCTTGTCGACCAGCGCCTGCGCCTGTTGCTGCAACCAGCGCGCCGGCACCGGATAGACCGCGTGCACGCGGTCGTTGTCCTGCACCGTCAGCGCGGTGATCAACGCTAGCGCATGCGCTCCCATCGCCCCGACGCTGCCGATGTCGGCCTGGATGCCGGCACCGCCGCTGGGGTCCGAACCGGCAAAGACCAGCACGCAAGGTCGCGTCATGCGGGCCGGCCTTGCATCGGCGACGACGGCGACGCAGCGAAGCGTTTCGGCATGCGACCCGCCAGATACGCATGGCGGCCGGCCTGAATCGCCAGTCGCATCGCATGGGCCATGCGTACCGGGTCGCGCGCACCGGCAATCGCCGAATTCATCAACACGCCATCGCAACCGAGCTCCATCGCGATGGCGGCGTCCGAGGCAGTCCCGACGCCGGCATCGACCAGCACCGGCACGGTGGCCTGCTCGATGATCAGTGACAAATTCCACGGATTGAGAATGCCCATGCCGGAGCCGATCAGCGAGGCCAGCGGCATCACCGCGACGCAACCGATCTGTTCCAGCAATTTGGCCTGGATCGGATCATCGCTGCAATAGACCATGACGTCGAAACCGTCGCGCACCAGACTTTCGGCGGCCTTCAACGTTTCGGGCATATTGGGGAACAGCGTTTTTTCGTCACCCAGGACTTCAAGCTTGACCAGCGTGCGTCCCCCCAGCAATTCACGCGCCAGCTGCAAGGTGTAGACCGCATCGGCGGCGTTGTAGCAACCGGCGGTGTTGGGCAGGATGGTGTAGTGCGACGGCGGCAGCACGCTGAGCAGGCTGGGTGCATTCGGATCCTGACCGATATTGATGCGACGGATCGCCACCGTGATGATTTCTGCGCCGCTGGCTTCGGTGGCTTCGCGAGTCTGGTCGAGATCGCGGTATTTTCCGCTACCGACCAGAAGGCGAGACCGATACGTGGTTCCGGCGATGATGAGGGGAGTGTCTTGATAAACGTCAGCGGTCATGGAATGGATTCGAAAACAGTTCGGTTAAGGCAAAGCGGGTACGGCGACATCGTACCCTTCTGCTCGGGTCAAAACGGCTTTTCTCGCAGCCATTTGTTGGCAATGATCTTGGTCCCTTTTACAACGGGCAAGCCGGCATGCAAGGTTTTTTGATCGGGCAAGCCGTCCGGCGTGGTGTTGCGAAAAAACAGGGCGCCTCCTTTTTGCGGAAAAACATCCAGTCCGATGGACGGGAACGAGGTACCGCCGCCCTCCTCGACATCGGTCAGATACAGAATGATGGTACCGAGCCGCTGTCCACTTCTTTCCAGATGTTTGGCCGTCCCTGCAAGCGACGGATCGAACCAGTCGAAATGGGGGCGGTATTCATTACCCATCTGGTACTTCTGCAATTGCAGTGGCTCGCCATGATCAACCGGCCAGCCCGACAACGCGGCCAGCCTTGCATCGATGCGCGATATCATTTCCGTTTCACTGCGCTGGATCGATGCGGATTCACTGGTGCGACTTTCATCGAGCTGCGAGATGCCCGAATCATAGTTAACCGTGGTGGATCGCTCAAAGCGTGACCGACTCAGGGCGGCAATGGCATCGCATTCATCATCACTAAGCACATTGCCCAGTACGACGACGCGCGGGTACAACAACGACACCAGCACATCGACCACCCTGTCTGGCAAAACGATCTTGTTGGCGTCCGTATCAATCGCGGGCACCTTGGCCGTATTGATCGGTTCGGGGTGGGTCTGCCGACGCGCATCGGCCAGTGCGTATTGAACCAGCGTCCGATCAAACTGACCATCACGCTCCATCATCGTCGCCATCATCACCGGATCGCAGCCCTTGGCCAGATTCTCGACTATCCAGGATTGCCAGTTAGCCGGCAAATTTTGCAACGCATTTTTTTGCATGATGGTCCTTTCTTGTGCGGGATTGGACAGCAACACAGGTGCCACAGGGACACCTGCCGAGGAGCCACTGACGCGGCAGCCCTCACTGTCTATGAGGAAAACACAAGGAAAGTTCATCCGTCAAATTAATCGTCGTAAATCAATTGGGGTCAGAGTCGATTTGATCACTGTCAAATAGGGTCAGAGTCTATTTAAAAATCAATTGGGGTCAGAGTCAATTTGATAAATATCAAATAGGGTCAGAGTCCAATTAAAGAGCGCTCCAGTGATACGTCCTCATCCCCCACCGATCGCCCGCACCACGTCGACCCGGTCCTGCGATATCAACCGACGTTGCGGCCATAAATCGCGCGGGATGACCTCACGATTGACGGCCACTGCCAGCGACTGATTCGCCAGCGCCAGCGCGTCAATCAAGTCCTGCAGATGCTGGTCTGGCGCGATCCGGTGCGGTGCGCCGTTGAGTTCGATCTCGATCATGGTGCCCGCCATCACTGCTTGCGATAGAGCTCTGCCCCGCTCTTGACGAACTCGATGGACTTGACTTCCATGCCCTGCTTGAGCGCAGCGATGTCGCTGATGCCTTGCTTGGCGGCGTAATCGCGCACCTCCTGCGTGATCTTCATCGAGCAGAAATGCGGTCCGCACATCGAGCAAAAATGGGCGACCTTAGCCGAATCCTTGGGCAAGGTTTCATCATGAAATTCACGCGCCTTGTCGGGATCAAGACCGATGTTGAACTGGTCGTCCCAACGAAATTCAAAGCGGGCTTTGGACAGTGCGTTGTCGCGGATCTGCGCACTCGGATGCCCTTTGGCGAGGTCGGCTGCATGGGCGGCGATCTTGTAGGTGATGATGCCGTCCTTGACATCCTGCTTGTTCGGCAAGCCCAGATGCTCTTTCGGCGTGACGTAGCACAGCATCGCCGTGCCGTACCAGCCGATCTGCGCGGCACCGATGCCCGACGTGATGTGGTCGTAGCCCGGCGCGATGTCAGTAGTCAGCGGCCCCAGCGTGTAGAACGGCGCTTCATGGCACTGCTCCAGTTGCAGGTCCATGTTCTCCTTGATCAGGTGCATCGGCACATGACCCGGACCTTCGATCATCACTTGCACGTCATGCTGCCAGGCAATCTGGGTGAGTTCGCCAAGAGTCTTGAGTTCGGCCAGTTGCGCCTCATCGTTGGCATCGAAGATCGAGCCGGGACGCAAGCCGTCGCCCAGACTGAACGAGACGTCATAGGCCTTCATGATGTCGCAGATGTCGTTGAAGTGCGTGTACAAAAACGATTCTTCATGATGCGCAAGACACCACTTGGCCATGATCGAGCCGCCGCGCGAGACGATGCCGGTCAGCCGCTTGGCCGTCATCGGCACATAGCGCAGCAACACGCCGGCATGGATGGTGAAGTAATCGACACCCTGCTCGGCTTGTTCGACGAGCGTGTCGCGGAAGATGTCCCAGGTCAGGTCTTCGGCCTTGCCGTTGACCTTTTCCAGCGCCTGGTACAGCGGCACGGTACCGATCGGCACCGGTGAATTGCGCACAATCCATTCGCGGGTTTCATGGATGTGCTTGCCGGTCGAGAGGTCCATCACGTTATCGCCCCCCCAGCGGATCGCCCAGGTCATTTTTTCGACTTCTTCGCCGATCGATGACGTCACCGCGGAGTTGCCGATGTTGGCATTGATCTTCACCAGAAAATTGCGGCCGATGATCATCGGTTCGATTTCGGGATGGTTGATATTGGCGGGGATGATGGCGCGACCGCGGGCGATTTCGGAACGGACGAATTCGGGCGTGATTTCGGCGGGAATGGACGCACCAAACGATTGGCCCGGATGCTGGCGGCCCATCAGTTCGGCGAGGCGGTGTCCCATCGGACCGGAGTCGTTGAGTTCCTCGAGGTATTCGCGCCGGCGCATGTTTTCGCGGATGGCGACGTACTCCATCTCGGGCGTGATGATGCCCTGGCGGGCGTAGTGCATCTGGGTGACGTTCTTGCCGGCCAGTGCGCGACGTGGCGTGCGCTTGAGGTTGAAGCGCAGCGCGGCCAGCGTCGGGTCGTTGAGCCTTTCGATACCATAGGCCGACGACGGACCGGTGAGCTCTTCGGTGTCATTGCGTTCCAGAATCCACGGCAATCGCGGTGTCGACAGGCCGCTGCGGATATCGATGACAGCGTCCGGATCGGTGTACGGACCGGACGTATCGTAGACATAAATCGGCGGATTTTTTTCTGCACCGAATGACGCGGCGGTATCGGACTGGACAATTTTGCGCATCGGTACGCGCACATCGGGACGCGAACCTTGTACGTAAAACTTGCTGGAATTTGGCAATGGCTGGACGGCGGCTTCGTCGACGATGGCCGTGCTCGCGTCGAACTTGGCGTTGACGTTGGTTTTGATGAAGGGGGCTTTGTCGTTCATGGTGTTCCTTTGCTTGAGCGAAAAAGCGAAGGAATAACGGAACAGGGAGTGCGTTCCGGAGCTTCCCTTCGCTGGCATTATCCAGATCAGGTTCAAGGGTATTTCTCACCCGAGCGCGAATGGTTTGCGCTCAGGACCCCTAGCTTGGTGTTGCGGTAGTGCGGACTGTCGGCTACTAACAAACTCAACCGAGCGTGAATTCTAACCGCGTTTCGTCAGAAGCGACAGCGGGTCTCTGCAGTGTTCATCTTATAATGCGGACTTCATTTCCCTACCAGACACTCATCATGGAATTAGCCAAGTCGTTCGAGCCCGCCGAAATTGAAAAGCACTGGCGTAACACGTGGGAAGCGCGCGGTTATTACAGCGCCACCCTCGACACAGACAAACCCGCCTTCAGCATTCAATTACCGCCGCCGAACGTCACCGGCACGCTGCACATGGGTCATGCCTTCAATCAAACCATCATGGATGGTCTGACCCGTTATCACCGGATGCGCGGTTTTAATACCGCGTGGATTCCCGGCACCGACCACGCCGGTATCGCGACCCAAATCGTCGTCGAACGCCAGCTCGATGCACAAAAACTCTCACGCCACGACCTTGGCCGCGAAAAATTCGTCGAAAAAGTCTGGGAATGGAAAGAACAATCCGGCTCGATCATCACCGGACAAATGCGCCGGCTGGGCGCCTCGACCGACTGGAGCCGTGAGTACTTCACGATGGATCCAAAGCTCTCCGGAACCGTCACCGAAGTGTTCGTGCGGCTGTTCGAGCAAGGCCTGATCTATCGCGGCAAGCGGCTGGTGCACTGGGACCCTGTGCTGGGGACGGCGGTGTCGGACCTGGAAGTGGTATCGGAAGAAGAAGACGGCTTCATGTGGCATATCCGCTATCCGCTGGCCGACGGCAGCGGGCACCTGACGGTGGCCACGACGCGTCCCGAAACGCTGCTCGGCGACACCGCCGTGGCGGTCGATCCGACCGATGTGCGCTATGTCCATCTGATCGGCAAGATGCTCAAACTGCCGCTGTGCGACCGCGAAATCCCGATCATCGCCGACAGCTATGTCGACAAGGAATTCGGTACCGGTTGCGTGAAGATCACGCCGGCGCATGACAACAACGACTATGCCGTGGGCCAGCGCCATGCGCTGCCGATGATCAACATCTTCACGCTGGATGCGAAGGTCAACGAGAACGGACCGGAAAAATACCAGGGTATGGACCGCTTCGTGGCACGCAAGGAAATCGTTGCTGACCTCGAAGCGCAAGGCTGGCTCGATAGCGTCAAGCCGCACAAGCTGATGGTGCCGCGTGGTGACCGTACCGGCGTCGTGATCGAGCCGATGCTGACCGATCAATGGTTTGTGGCGATGTCAAAGCCGGCACCGGAAGGCACGCATTTTCCGGGCAAGTCGATCGCCGAAGTCGCGCTGGAGAAAGTCGCCAGCGGCGAAGTGAAGATGATTCCCGAGAACTGGACCAGCACCTATAACCAGTGGCTCAACAATATTCAGGACTGGTGTATTTCGCGCCAACTCTGGTGGGGTCATCAAATCCCGGCCTGGTATGACGAGGACGGCAAGATCTATGTCGCCCGCACCGAAGCCGATGCTCAGGCACAGGCACCGGGCAAGACGCTGCGCCGTGATGCCGATGTGCTCGACACCTGGTTCTCGTCGGCGCTGGTGCCCTTCTCGACCTTGGGCTGGCCGGAAGAGACGCCTGACTACAAGATGTTCCTGCCCTCGACGGTGCTGGTGACCGGCTTTGACATTATCTTTTTCTGGGTCGCGCGGATGGTGATGATGACCACCCACTTCACCGGCAAGGTGCCGTTCGATACCGTCTACGTGCATGGTCTGGTGCGCGATGGCAGCGGCCAGAAAATGTCCAAGTCGAAGGGCAACACGCTGGACCCGATCGACCTGATTGACGGCATAGGCCTCGATGCGCTGGTCGCCAAGCGCACCACGGGCCTGATGAATCCGCGCGACGCGACCAAGATCGAAAAAGCCACCCGCAAGGAATTCCCGGATGGTATTCCGGCCTTCGGGACCGATGCACTGCGCTTCACGATGGCCAGCTATGCCTCGCTCGGTCGCAACATCAACTTTGATCTGGCGCGCTGCGAGGGTTATCGCAACTTCGGCAACAAGCTGTGGAATGCCACCCGCTTCGTGCTGATGAATACGGTCGACAAGGATTGTGGCGTCGAAGAACGCGACGAGGCGGGCTACCTGGAATTTTCACAGGCGGATCGCTGGATCGTGTCGCAACTGCAGCGCACCGAAGCCGATGTCGCCAAGGGTTTTGCCGACTACCGCTTCGACAATATCGCGTCGTCGATCTACAAGTTCATCTGGGACGAGTACTGCGACTGGTACCTCGAACTGGCCAAGGTGCAGATCCAGCATGGCAATGAAGCGCAACAGCGCGGCACCCGTCGCACGCTGCTGAAGGTACTCGAAACCACGCTGCGTCTGGCCCATCCGATCATCCCGTTCATCACTGAAGAACTGTGGCAAACCGTGGCCCCGCTGTCGGGCAAGGTACTCGCTGCAGCCGGTGATTCGATCATGATGCAAGCCTATCCGGTCGCCCGGCAAGACAAGATCGACGAGCTCGCCGAAGCCTGGATGACGCAACTCAAGACGATGACCGATGCCTGCCGCAACTTGCGCGGCGAGATGCAGTTATCCCCGGCGGTGCGGGTACCGCTGATCCTCGAAACCGCTGCGGGTGCCGAAGCAGCGCAGCTGCAATCGTTTGCGCCGTTCCTGCAGGCGCTGGCCAAGCTGTCGGAGGTGCAGGTGGTCGATGCGCTGCCGGAGTCGCCGGCACCGGTGTCGATTGTCGGCAATGCGCGGATGATGCTCAAGGTTGAAATCGACGTGGCCGCCGAACGCGAACGCCTGCTCAAGGAAATCACCCGTCTCGAAGGCGAAATCACCAAGGGCCATGCCAAACTGGGCAACGAAGCCTTCGTGGCGCGCGCACCGGCTGCGGTGGTGCAAGGCGAACAGGACCGGCTGGCCGGCTTCATCAGCACGCTGGAAAAACTGCGTGAACAATATGCCAAATTGCCGGTAACCTGAGCGTTCCACAACAAGGAGACATGCATGATCAAGACAAAAAACCTGGTGGCACTGACCGCCGGACTGCTGCTGGCTGCCGGTGCACTGGCCCAGAGTTCGCCGGTCGGACTCTGGAAAAGCATCGATGACGGCAACGGCAAACCGAAAGCGCTGATCCGCATCAGCGACAGCAACGGCGAACTGAAGGGCAAGATTGAAAAAATCTTTCCGTCGACCGACAACACAAATCCGAACTGCGACAAGTGCGAAGGTGCCAACAAGGACCAGCCCATTCTTGGCATGACGATCATCAACGGCATGCGCGCCGAAGGCAGCGAATTCAGCGGCGGCACCATTCTTGATCCGAACAATGGCAAGGTCTACAAGAGCAAGATGACCCTCAGCGACGAGGGCAAGAAACTCAACGTGCGCGGTTACATCGGCATGCCGATGCTGGGGCGTACGCAGGTGTGGTTGCGGGAGGAGTAATCAGTCGGGGGGGCTCGGGGCAAGCGGATGGTTTGCCGTTGATTTTGAAGCAGGCAGGGTGCCATCCGTAGGGTGGGTACAGCAGTATCGTGCCGACGTGCGAGTCCCACCATGTCCGTCAATACCCACCATTGCCGTCCATTCGCGTGGGCACGGTAACCCCGTGCCCATCCTACCGGGCAAGGTCATGACGGAGCACACAGAGTCAGTAGGTAGGGTGCAATAACCGAAGGGCATTGCACCGCATGCGCTACTGGCACGGCAAGTCTTACGCCACCAGCGCGGCCCCATCCATCTCCCGCAACGCCTCCATCACCACCCCGGCAGAAATATCCTTCATGCAGCGATGATGCCCCAGCGGACATTCCCGCTGCCGGCATGGCGAGCATTCGAGCGCCAGGTAAATCGTGCGAACAACATCGGCGAACGGTGGCGCATGGGCCGGATCAGTCGGTCCGTACAATGCCACGATCTTGCGATTGAGTGCCGAGGCAATGTGCAGCAAGCCGGAGTCGTTGCTGACGACCGCATCGGCCTTTGCGATCAGCGCAATCGCCTCTTCCAGCACGGTACAACCAGCCAGATTGGTGACGAAGGGCGCGTTGGTCGTGATCGCGTCACCGACCGCGCGCTCTTTTTCCGAACCGAGGATGACGACCTGCACGTTGGGGATGGCCTGCTGCAGCATCACGGCCAGCTCGGCAAAATGCGTGATCGGCCAGCGCTTGGCCGAA
>CANFED010000056.1 GCA_947445995.1 Oxalobacteraceae bacterium
ATCGTGCAGCCATCGATCTCGACGGCGTCGCGGATGGCGGCCAGAAATTCATCGGGATAGAGTTCGATCGGATTGATGTGCACGATTTTCAGCGCACCGGAAGCGACCACGTCATCAATCGGTGCACCGATGCCGCGACTGCGCGCCAGTATGAAGCTGGCCGGTTCTTCGAACGTGAACAGGACCGCGCGCTGGCTGCGTGCGTGGTGTGCGAGGAACTGCGTGCCGAGTGTGCTCTTGCCGGTGCCGGTCGGGCCGGTCAGCAGCGTGGTGGTGCCCGATTCGAGACCGCCGCCGAGCAACTGGTCGAGCTCGGTAATCCCCGATGACATCATCTGTTCGCCCGGATTGAGCGTGCCGGTATGTTCGATCCGGTGCGGGAAGACATGCATGCCGTTGCCGGTGATGCGCATCGGATGGCGACCCGACATGAAGCCCGAACCGCGCAGCTTTTCGACTTCAAGGCTGCGCAGGCCGATGCCCAGTCCGGCCGAAATATCCTTGCTCAGCCGGATCACGCCATCGACGGCCAGCGCCACCGAGGTGTCGCGCATCATCTCGGTCGGATCAAAGGCCAGTAGCGAGGTGGTACCGGTGCCATTGAGGAAGTTCACCAGCGCCAGGATGTTCCTGCGGAACTGCACTTCGTCGATGGCCAGATAGCGCAGTTGGGTCACCGAATCAATGACCAGGCGATCTGGCCGGGCGCTGCGCACGGCCTGATAAATCGATTTCCAGATCGGCGTGCTTTCGACTTCACTGGGCGGAAAAATATGATACTCGCCGGTCTCTTCGCCAAGCTCGCTGCCGCTGGGCGACAGATCGACGATCTCGATGCGTCCGAGTTGCCAGTCAAAACTGGCGACATTGCGGATGATCTCAGGACCGGGCTCGCACAGTGTGATGTACAGGCATTTTTCATGGCGCTGTAAACCGGCACGTAGCCATTGCAGCGAAAAGATGGTCTTGCCGGCACCGGCTGAGCCGCCAATCAGATAGCAGCGCCCGGCGATCAAGCCGCCATCAAGAATTTCGTCGCAGCCCGGTACACCGGTGGACATGCGGGGAGGGCGGTGGTGCTCACTCATGGGACGGGACTTTCGCGGTATGTTTTCCCCTACTTGCGGCCATCAGAGTTTAATCACTAATGGTTGTCAGCGCCAGAATTGAATACCTTTAGGGAAATATAATTTCGGCGCCCGCTGGGCCGGCACGCGCGGCGATGACCGCGTGACGAGGCTGCCGTATCGACCGGCTTCGCACCAGGGTGTTCTTTATCCAAAGCGTGATTCATACCGACAGGAAGGACTATCAATTCCGTGGTAATTATTACTGACTGTACGGTACGTTCTCCGCCAGAATGTTAGTTCCTTAAAATTGGGTCGCCGCGACTATGTCAGCGGGTGTAACCAGTCGCTTTCTATCGGAGCACCTGCATGACTCTCGCCAACGGATTACCTTTCCCCTATAGCGTCAAACGCCACGGCACCTCGCTTGCCAATTGTGATGTGGAACCGGTGAGCACGCCGGGATGTATTCAGAGTCATGGCATGTTGCTGGTGGCGCATCCGGCAGCACTGATCGTGACGCAGGTCAGCGACAACTGTGCACGGTGGATCGCGCTTGGCGTCGATGAGGTACTGGGTCGGCCGCTGGCGACTGTCCTTGGTGCGGCGGCGACGCAGCGCATCAGTGAGCTCATTGACGACAAGACACTGGAAGGTAACCCGACGTATGTATTGACCCTTCGCGTTCCGGGCATGCTGGCCGACGCAGAGCCGCTCGACATCAGCGTGCATCTGGCCGGCGGTCTGCTCATTGTGGAGCTGGAACCGACTGGCCGTGAGCACCTTGGATCGGTCTCGGAACGGGACTATTATTCGCGGGTCAAGTCCACCATGGCGCGCTTGCGTGCCAGCCCGACACTGGCGACGTTCTGCCAGGCCATCGCCGAAGAGTTGCGCAGTACCACCGGGCTCGATCGCGCGATGGTGTATCGATTTCACGCGGATGATTCCGGTGAGGTCGTAGCCGACGCGCATGCGCCGAGCTTGCATTCGTGGTTTGGTTTGCGCTTTCCGGCCAGTGATTTTCCAAAGCCTGCACGCGATATCTTCAAGCGCATCGGTGTGCGTCCGCTGCCGGATGCGCGTGGTGCCTTGTGCGAACTGGTACCGCTGCTTGACCCGGCTTCCGGCGCACCACTCGACATGACCCATTGCGCTTTGCGCGGTGCGTCGGTGATGTACACCGACTATCTGGCCAACATGGGTGTAGCCGCCACGCTAACGATGCCGTTGATGCGTAATGGCGCGCTGTGGGGACTGATCATCTGTCATCACTACACGGCAACGGTGATGCCGTATCACCAGCGCGCCGCTGCCGAGTTCATCGGCCAGGTGGCATCGCTCGAAATCGACAGCGTCGAAGCGCGCGAAAACGCGCAGTATCAGCACCGTATCGACGAGGTCCACCATAACGTCATGGCGCATGCGGCTATCCGCAGCGATATGGTGGCGTTGATAGAGGCCTCAGATAGCCCGGATCAATCCGATCTGCGTGACGGTATCGAGGCCGACGGTGTTGCATTGCTCCACCGCGACCAATGGTTGATGCTCGGGCAGACACCGTCCGTGCCGCAGCTCCGGTTGCTGGCAGTCTGGGTGCGCCAGCAACTTGTCCTTGATGGCAGCAATCGGTATCTCGTCGCCACCGATGCACTGGGTAGTTTGTTTGCCCCGGCGGCATCCTATGCCGAGAAGGCCAGCGGCGTATTGGCCATTGCGATGTCGCGCTCGGCGCAGGGCGACCTGTTGCTGTGGTTCCGGGCCGAGCAGAAGCAGGTGTTCAATTGGAGTGGCAACCCTTACGACAAGCTCATGGTGACGGGGTCACAGGGTGCGCGCCTGACGCCACGGCATAGCTTCGACCTCTGGCAGGAAGAGGTGCGCGGGAGTGCGCAACCCTGGAAGCAGGTGGAGATCGATGCGGCGCTGAAACTGCGGCAATGGATTGCAGACATGGTCATCAGCCACGCCGAGCGGCTCGACAAGATCAATGTTGATTTGACGCGCAGCAATGACGAACTCGATGCTTTTGCCTATGTGGCCGGGCACGACCTGAAAGAGCCGTTGCGCGGCATTTACAAGAATGCGTATCACATCAAGGAAGAACTCAATGCCGGACACGATCTGGCCGAGGCGCATGGCGAGCGTCTCGACCTGATGATGCGCCTGACCTTGCGCATGGATAATCTGCTCGATGCCTTGCTCAATGTGGCGCGCATCGGCCGGGTCGGCTTGGACTATGAAGATGTCGACCTCGCTTGCGTCGTGACCGAGGCGCTGGAAATGCTTGGCTCGCGACTCACCGACGGTGCGCTGGAGATCCGTGTGCCGCGCGCTATGCCACACATGGCATGCGACCGGGCACGGGTACGCGAAGTGTTTTCCAACCTGATTTCGAACGCGCTCAAGTACAACGACAAGCCGCATCCCTGGATCGAGATCGGTTATCTGGACGCCGATGGCGTGTTGCCGCAGGTTTTCTTTGTACGTGACAATGGCATCGGCATCGAAAGTCGGCACCGTGAACGGGTGTTCCAGATATTCAAGCGACTGCATCCGCGCGACGCCTTCGGCGGCGGTTCCGGTGCCGGTCTGGCGATCGTGCGCAAGCTGGTTGAACAGCACCACGGCCGCATCTGGTTCGATGCACAACCGGGTGTGGGCTCGACCTTTTATTTCACGCTGGAAGAAGATGCACCGGCTGCAGCGGACTATCGCCATGACTGAGCCGGTGGTCCTGGTAGTGGACGATTCCGAGGATGATTTCCAGACCGTGTGCATGGCGGCGACCAGTGCCCATGTGACGATTCCGATCATCAATGCGGTCAATGCCGATGTCGCGCTAGGGATGCTCGACGGTGCCACCGACGGGGCGTTTGCCTTCATGCTGCTGGACTTTAACTTGCCTGGTGTCGATGGCCTGACTTTCCTGCGTCAGGTACGCCTGCATCCGGTCCATGCACGCTTGCCGGTGGTGGTGCTAACAGCGAGTGTCAACCCGCGTGACCGGGATGCATTCCTGGCCGCCGGAGCGGACGCTTTCTATGTCAAGACAGTGCGGCTGGAAGATTGTCTGATGACGCTGGCGGCAATTTTCAAGCGCTGGCCAGGTACGGCGACCGTTTCATGACGCCTCCCTGGCGCATCTTGCTGGTCGACGATAATCCGCATGATCGCGCCGAAGCCAAGGCGGCGTTACTCAAGGGCTCAAGCCGGCGTTACGAGTTCATCGAAGCGGCGCTGGCGCACGAGGCACTGGCTCACTGCGCGCAACTGCCTGCGCCGGACTGTGTCCTGCTCGATTTCGATTTGCCGGACGCCGATGCCTTCGAGTTGCTCGCGAGCATGCCCCGCGACAGTCATGGCATCACGCTGGTGCCGGTGGTGATTCTGACCGGATCATCGCGCCAGTCACTGAGCCAGGAGTTACTGCGCGCCGGTGCCGATGACTATGTCGGCAAGGCATGGCTGGGGCCAGAAAGCCTGACGCGCGGTGTCGAGAATGCGGTTGAACGGCATCGGATGAAGCGCGAATTGTGGCGCGAACGGGCCCGCCAGCAGGTCATTGCCGACATTGCGCAAGCCGCCGCGGGCGGGCTCGGGAATGCGATGGCGGCGATGTTCGAACGGGTCCGCGTGCTGGTGCAGGCCGATATTTTTTTGAGCTACGTGCTCGATGTCGGCGACCACCAACCGATGTTGCGTCTGACTGCCGATGCCGGTCTCGATGCGCAGGCCCGCGTGCCATTTCTGGTGCTCGATCCGGCGACGAGTGTGTGCGGCAGTGTGGTGGCGCAAGGCAAACCGGCTTTCCGCCAGCAGATTCAGGAGAGCGACGAGGCGGCGACCGCGTCACTGAAAATGGCCGGCGTGCAAGCCTATGCGTCGTATCCGCTGCACGTCAATGAACGGGTCATTGGTACCGTCAGTTTCGGCACACGCACGCGCAGCGAGTTCGGGCCGGAAGAATGCGATTTCATGGCGACGGTGGTGGATCAGGTCGGTGCGGCGTGGCAGCGGCTTGATCTGTTGCGTCGCAAGGATAATGAACTGCGCAGTCTGACCGATAATTCGCCCGACATCCTGACCCGTTTTGATCGCCAGTTGCGCCATGTTTTCATCAATGCCGCGATCACGCGCGTGACCGGTTATCCACCGGCTTACTTTCTCGGCAAGAGCAATCGCGAACTGGGGATGCCGGAAGAGTTATGCCTGCGTCTGGAACGCGCGATGTGGCACGTCTTTAGCACCGGCGAAGCGCAACAGGTGTCGTTTGATTATCCGGCGCTGTCCGGCCTGCGTCACTTCGATTGCCTGTTGCTGGCCGAGCAGCGCGCCGATGGTCAGGTTCTGCATCTCCTCGGCGTGACGCATGACGTGACGGCACGTCGGCAACTCGATGAACAGCGTGAACTATTGCTGGAAGCCGAACGGGCGGCACGCATCGAGAGCGAGCGGGTGGCGCTGATCAAGGACGAATTCCTGGCAACGCTGAGTCACGAGTTACGCACGCCGCTATCGGCCATCATGGGGTGGGCCAGCCTGCTCCAGCGCGCACCAGCCAGTATGGATTTATATCGCAAAGGCATTGACGTGATCGCACGCAACGCTGCCGATCAGGCTGCGCTGATCGGTGACCTGCTCGACATGAACCGCATCCTGTCCGGCAAGCTGCGCATGGACAGCGAACTGGTGGATCTCGACACGGTTGCCGCTGCTGCGATTGATACGCTGTCACCGGCGGCGCTGGCCAAGGGCATCACGCTGGATCTGGTGTTGGTTCCGGGCCAGCCGGTCTGGGTGCGCGGTGACAGTGCGCGCTTGCAGCAAGTGCTGTGGAACCTGCTCGCCAATGCGGTGAAATTTACTGCCAGCGGTGGCCTTGTCACGCTAGCGATCGGCCATCACGCCGGGACGGTGGTGGCGACGGTGACGGACAACGGTAATGGGATTGCAGCCGAGTTCCTGCCTTTCTTGTTTGATCGCTTCAGTCAGGGCGATGGCAGTGCGGCGCGGGTGCACGGTGGTCTCGGGCTGGGTTTGTCCATCGTCAAAAATTTGCTGGAGCTGCACGGTGGCACGGTCAAGGCCAGCAGCGACGGCGTTGGCCAGGGTGCCTGCTTCACGGTGATATTGCCGCAAGCCTCCGCCGGGACGATGGCGCTCAAGGATATCGTGAGCGCACCGGTGTTGTTGCCTGAGGGCGCACTGACAGGCGTGTTTGGCATACCGGCATTGATCGAAAACGATAACGCCTTGCGCGGCATGTCGGTGCTGCTGGTCGACGATAATCCCGACGTCCTCGAGCTGGGCCGTCGCCTTCTGGCCGACTATGGTGCCCGCGTCATCACGGCGCACAGTGCTGACGAAGCGCTAATGCAGATCCGTCGGGAGATACCCGATATCCTGCTCAGCGATATCGGCATGCCAGGCACCGACGGCTATCAATTGATCGAACTGGTGCGAACTGGCATGGGATTGGACGCCGCACAATTGCCGGCCGTGGCAGTGACTGCGTATGCCCGCGTACAAGACCATGCCCGTGTACTGCAGGCGGGTTATCAGGCCTGTATCGACAAGCCGATCCGGCCCCAGTTGCTGATCCGCACCTTGCTTGCCCTGTCGGCGGTCAAAGACCGTAACAGGCATCCGGACGACACCTGACGCCATCGACCAGTGCACTCGCGGTGGCCGCCGCGCAGATACAGGAAATGTGCGTGCAGCCTGATTCGTACTTCTACGCATAACAACTGATCTATTGGTAATTTTTACTGACTATGCGGTATGAACTCCGTGAGACTCGTTGTTGCCAGTGTCATCGTTAGCGTGGTGACCGGCGCAACCTGCTGACCACCGTCGGAGTACGCGCATGAACTTGCCTAACGGATTGCCTTTTCCTTACAGCGCCAAACGCCACGGCGTCTCGATTACCAATTGTGATAACGAGCCGGTCAATACACCGGGTTGCGTCCAGAGTCACGGCATGTTGCTGGTCATGCACCCGGCAGAGTGCATCGTCACGCAGGTCAGCGAGAACTGCGCCCGCTGGACTGGGTGCGGGGTCGACGAGGTGCTGGGGCAGCCGCTGGCGCAGGTCGTCGGTGAGCCGGCGGCACGGCGCATCGTCGAGCTGGTCGCGGGCGGACGGCTGGAAAACAATCCGACCTATGCGCTGGCAGCGCGTTTGCCAGGCATGCCGGTCGATGCCGAGCCGCTCGATATCAGCGTGCACGTGTCCGATAGCGCGCTGATCGTCGAACTGGAACCAACCGGGCGCGAGCGCCTCGGTTCGGTGACCGAGCGCGATTATTATGCACGCGTCAAAACCACGATGGCACGCTTGCGTGCCAGTCCGTCACTGGCGACGTTCTGCCAGGCCATTGCCGAAGAGGTCCGCACCACCACCGGACTTGATCGCGTGATGGTATACCGCTTTCAGGCCGACGATTCCGGCGAGGTCGTGGCCGATGCCCGCGGGCCGGACCTGCATTCCTGGTTTGGCCTGCGCTATCCGGCCAGCGATATTCCGAAACCGGCGCGTGAAATTTTCAAGCGCCTTGGTGTGCGACCGTTGCCGGATGCCCGCGGTGCCTTGTGCGAACTGGTGCCGTTGCTTGATCCGGCTTCCGGCGCGCCGCTCGACATGACCCATTGCGCATTGCGCGGCGCATCGGTGATGTACACCGAATATCTGGCCAACATGGGCGTGGCCGCGACGCTGACGATGCCCATCCTGCGCGATGGGGCGCTGTGGGGACTGATCGTCTGCCATCACTACACGCCGACGGCGATGCCGTATCACCAGCGCGCCGTCGCCGAGTTCATCGGTCAGATGGCCTCGCTGGAAATCGATGGTGCCGAAGCCCGCGAGCATGCGCAGTACCAACGCCGCATCGATGAGGTGCACCATGCGGTCATTGCGCATGCAGCGATTCGCAGCGACGAGGCGGCGCTGATGTCGGCACCTGGCGTGTCGGGCCGGCCCGGCCTGCTCGATGGTATCGAGGCCGGCGGTGTCGCCTTGCTCAATCGTGATCAATGGATCACGCTCGGGCAGACCCCTAGCTTGCCGCACTTGCACTTGCTGGCAGACTGGGTGCGCGAGCAACTTGCCTGTGATGGCAGTGGCCGCCCGCTCTTCGTCACCAATGTGCTGGGCAGACTGTTTGCCCCGGCGGCGCATTGTGCCGATCTGGCTAGCGGTCTGCTGGCCATCGCGATGCCGCGCTCGACGCCAGGCGACCTGTTGTTCTGGTTCCGGCCTGAGCAAAAACAAGTGTTTAACTGGAGTGGCAATCCGTACCAGAAGTCGGAGTTGAGCGGGCCGCAGGGTACGCGCCTGACGCCGCGGCGCAGCTTCGAACTCTGGCAGGAAGAAGTGCGCGGGCATGCGCTGCCGTGGAAGCAGGTCGAGATCGATGCGGCGCTGAAGTTGCGGCAATGGATTGCCGACATGGTCACCAGTCGCGCCGACCAGCTCGACAAGATCAACGTCGATCTGTTGCGCAGCAAGGGCGAACTCGATGCCTTTGCCAGCGTGGCCAGGGATGATCTGAAAGAGCCGTTGCACGGCATTTACCAGCATGCCCGTCATCTTAAGGAAGAACTCGATGCCGGACGCGCACTGGGGGACCCCGGCGGCGAGCGTCTGGCCCTGGTGATGCGCCTGACACTGCGCATGGATAACCTGCTCGATGCCTTGCTCGATCTGGCGCGCATCGGTCGGCTCAGGGAGGGCCATGAAGAAGTCGACCTCGGTGAAGTGGTGGCCGAGGCGCTGGCGTTGCTCGACGCCGGGCTGGCCGGTGACCTGGAGGTGCGCATCCCGCGCCCGCTGCCAAGCTTGCCGTGCGACCGGATCCAGGTGCGCGACGTGTTTGCCAATCTGATCTCGAACGCGCTCAAGTACAACGATAAGCCGCAGCCCCGGATCGAGATCGGCTATCTCGACCAGGATGGCGTACTGCCGCTGGTTTTTTTCGTGCGCGACAACGGCATCGGTATCGAGAACAGTCATCGTGAACGCGTGTTTCAATTATTCAAACGGCGGCATCCGGGGGACATGTTTGGTGGCGGTGCCAGCGCCGGCCTGGTGATCGTGCGCAAGCTGGTCGAGCAGCATCATGGCCGTATCTGGTTTGATGCAAAACCGGGCGTGGGATCGACGTTTTATTTCACGCTGGAAGCGGCGGCGGTGACTGTTCCGGCGCATGAGGACGGTACATGACTGGTATCGAGATGGACCCGGATTGCGTCGAACAGGGCCACCGCCGTGGCTGCTGCGCATGCGTAGTCGGCGGGCGGACAGCGCTGTTCGGCGAGCTCCAGAAACGCCAGCCAGTTCGACCGGGTCTGCGCGCCGTACACCGTGTAATACTGCATCGGAAAATCGCCAGCACCCTGCTGGCGCAGTTTGGCCGCGATGAATTGCCCTCCTAGCGTTGCTCCCTCCAGCGTGTACAGCATGCCGAACAGCGCGCCGGTACGATCAATCGGCGGGAGGGTCACCGCTGCTGTTGCAGGTGGGCGACCCAGCGCGGCCAGGTCGGCTTCAAGCGCTGGCAGCTTGCGCCGTGGCGCGTAATCAAATAACTCGGGATGGTGCGACAGGTAGGCCAGCAGCGCCGCTTCGGCGTTGGCAATCACGCCATGCATGGCGACCAGCGCGTCGCCATATTCGCGCCGGCTGATATCCGGTGCCAGCAAACGCGCCATCAGCGGATGGTGGTCGAGAGCATGGTGTGGCTCTTTGGTGGCGAGTCGCAGTTGCTGGTGCAGCGTTGACGGTGTCGGATTAGGCATCGTGATCTTGTGGCAAAGGCATCGCTGAACATCGTACAGCACGGTGACTGGCATTTCGCCAGTAGCCTTATTTTATCCCCGGTCTTTGAGTCAATTCTCCCAGCGCTGGCAGCACGCTGAAAAAAACCATTACTAAGTATTAACTTTTGGTTTATGGTTGCAATCGTTGGCAATATGCCGAAAAGAAATTGCCCGCTCCGCAGGGAGAGATCACGCGCCGCTGATCCTGTTCGATGCGCAGCCGGCGACGCTACAGAGACAGGAACTCATGACCGCGAACCTCGCTGACTTATTTGCTGACCCGGCGGCTGACTCAGCTGCCGACCCAGCCACTGCAGCCCTCATCGATACGGCCGTCGTCCCATCGCAGGCGGCCGCGCTGCCGTCCTTGCGTCAATTGCTGCCCATGCTCGTCATCGTGTGTTTGCTGCCCGGACTGATAGGCACGGTACTGATGTTTCGGCATTTGTTCATGGAGAACAAGGCGCAGTTGCGACAATCGACGATGGAGATGACGCGCTCGCTGATACGGGATGTCGATGACCAGTTCGCCCAACTCAACCTGCTGGCCGTGTCGCTGGCGCACAGCCGTGCGCTGACCGACAACGATCTGGCCGCATTCGACAGTGAGGCGCGCACACTGCTGGCCGCAACGCATCTTTCGAACCGAGTGGTGGTCAGCGATGTGCATGGGCAGCAAGTGCTCGATACGCGCAGCGCGCTGGGCACGCCCTTGCCGCTCTATGGCAACGAGCGGCAGTTGCGGCAAGTGATTGCGTCCGGCCGTGCGGTGACCTCCGAGGTTTTTTTCGAGACGGAGGAGAACCCGCACGCGGTGGCCGTGGCCGTGCCGGTGGTGATCAAGGGGAAGGTTGCCTATGTATTGAGCGTGTTCATGCGACCCGGACAGCTCGATGCCTTGCTGCAGCGTCAGCACTTTCCGGCTGACTGGCTGGTCAGTCTCTTTGATCCCAGTGGCACGATTGCGGCCCGCAGCCTGCAGCCAGAGCGGTTTGTCGGACAGAAGGCCCGGCAAGCCATCCGGGATATTTTTGTGATTCGAAGCGAGGGCATCTACCAGGCCATCACCCAGGACAATATCCCGGTGCTGGGATTTTTCAGTACGTCCGCGACGAGTCAATGGAAGGGTGCGATTGGCATACCCGACAGGATATTGACGGCCGTATCGAGGCAACAGATGGCGCTGCTCGCGCTGCTCATCATCGTCCTGCTTGCGCCGGGAATCATCGTGGCGCGTTGTCTGGCCCGCAAGACGGCCCAAAGGTCTGCGGCGCTGGTGACGATGGTGCGCGACTTTGCCGCCGGCAAAGCGCCTCCTGTCCTGCCTTTATATTCATATGAAGTCGGCCAGATCGTGACGGCGATCTCGCAAGCGGCCATTGATTTACGCGCCGGCACGCTGGCGCTGAAGACGCTTAACCGTGACCTGGAAACACGGATTCAGGAGCGCACGCAGGAAGCGCTGGATCTGTATGACCGGGCACCTTGCGGGTACCACACGCTGGATGCTGCCGGCATCGTGATCCAGGTCAACCAGACGGAGCTCGATTTACTGGGGTTCCGGCGTGAAGAATACCTGGGACGGGATATCCACCAGTTCATGACGCCGGAAAGCCGGGCGCGCATGCACTACCGTTATCCGCAATTGCTGCTTGAAGGGCGCTTGCATGATCTTGAAGTCGATTTTTTGCACAAGGATGGCACGGTGGTGTCTTGCCTGATCAGTGCAAATGTCGAGCTGGATGCGCGGGGCCACTTTGTCTTTCTGCGCAGTACGCTGGTCGATAACCGAGTCGGCAAGGCACGTCAGCAGCAGATCAGCTCGCTCAATGCGTTTCTCAATGACGTGCTGGAGTCGTTGCCATTTGGCGTGGCGGTGTTGAACGAGCAGCAGCAGGTCGTACTGCGTAACGCTCTGTTCGGTACCATCCAGGGCTACCCCCCGGAGCTGGCGCGCAAAACTCCGCTCACTCTCGCCGAGATGATTCGTTTCAGCTATGAGCAGGGACATTATCCGCAGCGCTCGTATGACGATGTGCTGACCAATTATCTCGACATAATCGTCAAGCGCCAACAGGTACATATCGAGCGCCGTCAGCCCGATGGCAGAGTCCTCGAAATACGTGGAGGGCCGATTTCCAAAGTCTGGACCTTGCTGACCTACACCGATATCACGGCGTTCCGGCAAGCAGAACAAGCGTTGTCAAAAGCCCGCACCGAGGCCGAAACGGCGAATCTGGCCAAGAGTGCTTTCCTCGCCAACATGACCCACGAACTGCGCACGCCGCTCAATGCGGTAATCGGTCTGGCGCGGCTGATGGCTGATTCGCCGCTCAATGCATGGCAACGCGACTATGCCGACAAGATCCAGTTATCCGCGCAGTCATTGCAGGCGCTGATCAATGACATTCTGGATTTGTCAAAGATGGAAGCCAACCAGTTGCGCATCGAAAGCATCCCGTTTTCGTTGGACATGCTCCTGCGGACTGCCGCCTCGGTATTGGGTGTCGGCGTCGGTCACAAGGAGGTTGCGGTGGTGCTTGACCTGGCTCCCGAGGTGCCCGATGCACTGATCGGTGATCCGATGCGTTTGCAGCAAATCTTGTTGAACCTGATCAGCAATGCCCTCAAATTTACCGAGCGCGGCGAGATCGTTGTCTCGGTGCGCTGCCAATCGACCCAGCCACGTAGCAACGATAGTCCGGTCACGCTGCAAGTGACCGTGCGCGACACCGGCATCGGCATTGCCGCGGGGGCGCTGGAGACCATTTTTGATGCCTTCATGCAGGCCGACCAGTCTACCAGCCGCTTGTACGGCGGCACTGGTCTGGGCCTGGCGATCAGCAACCGGCTGGTGACCATGATGGGTGGTCAGATCAGCGTCGAGAGTATTCAGGGCCAGGGCAGCGTGTTCCGATTTTCGCTGCCGCTGATGACCGGTGTGCCGGTCGTGTCCGCGCCACCGGTCTGTGTTCCTTCCGCGTTGCGTGTCCTGATCGTGGAAGGGCATGCGTTGACGCGTGCATTGTTGCGCGAAGCCTGCCTGGCGTCGGGCTGGCAGGTCCAGATCATCGATCCGGCGGAGGCGGCGTTGCCGGCGCTGGTGCATGCTAATGCGGCGCGGGGCAAGATCGACTTGCTGCTACTGGATGGGCAACTCCCCGGCCTGGATGCGATGGCGCTGTTGCGACAACTGCAGATGGCGTCCGATGGTGCGCTGCCGCGCACGCTGCTGATGGTTGCGTTGCTCGACCTTGAACGGTTTTCTGCAGGCAGCCGTGACGGCTATATCGACGAGATTGTTGCCAAGCCCCTTACGCGCTGGAGTTTGGCCGAAGCGGTGGCGCGACTCTTTCCCGCCGTCTCCGTACCGGCGGTTGCTGCCCCCCTTCTGCGTGCCTTGCCACTGTCTGGCTTGCGGTTGCTGGTCGCCGAAGACAATGCCATCAATCAGGAGGTCGTCGCACAGGTACTGGTGGGTGCCGGTGCCGAGGTGGTCATGGTCGGTGACGGGATTGGCGTACTGGCGGCGCTGACGATGTCGAGCACCCGGTTTGACATCGTGCTGATGGATATCCAGATGCCGTTGATCGATGGCTACACGGCAACCCGGTTGATCCGTGACGATCCCGGCCTGGCATCGTTGCCCGTGATTGCCTTCACTGCGCTTGCGCAGGGACCGATGTCGGCCAGTACCGGTACCAGTAGTGCCGGCATGACGGGTTTTCTGCCCAAACCACTGGATGTCGATGCCTTGCTTACCCTGATCACGCAGGCCGGCATCACCTGGCCCGTCAGTACCGCGTCGGTGGACTGTGCGGCACCGGCGACCATCCGGCTGGCCGGACTGGATTTTGTCGCAGGTTTGAAAATATTCGGAGGCGACCAGGCCCGACTTGGCGCAATCTTGCACACGTTCGTGGAGCGCCAAGGCGATGACGCGGACGTGGCACAACGCCTGTTCGAGAACAACGAGACCGGCGCGGCGATCGAGCTGGTCCACCAGTTACGCGGCGTGGCTGCTTCGTTGCATGCCCGTGAGCTGTTCCATCTGGCCGGGTTGACGGAGAGCGCCCTGCTCGACGCTCAGTCAGAAGCATTGCCTGAATTGTTCCGCCAACTGCAGGACGCGATGACGATGGTGCGCCATTGCTCACGCCAGATGACGGATTTTCTGGCGCGTGCCTGACTATTCCACCGTGACCGACTTGGCCAGGTTGCGCGGCTTGTCGACATCGGTGCCGCGTACCAGTGCCGTGTGATACGCCAGCAATTGCAGCGGGACGACATGCAGGATCGGTGACAGCAAACCGTAATGCTCGGGCAAGCGGATAACGTGAATGCCTTCGCTTGACGAGATATGCGAATCGGCATCGGCAAAGACGTACAGCTGGCCGCCGCGGGCACGCACTTCCTGCATGTTCGATTTCAATTTCTCGATCAGCGAGTCGTTCGGTGCCACCGTGACGACCGGCATCTGCTCGGTCACCAGCGCCAGCGGACCGTGCTTGAGTTCGCCTGCCGGATAAGCTTCGGCATGGATGTACGAGATTTCCTTGAGCTTGAGCGCGCCTTCGAGGGCGATCGGATAGTGCAGGCCGCGACCGAGGAAGAGTGCATTTTCCTTGCGCGCAAACGCCTCGGCCCAGGCAATGATCTGTGGTTCCAGCGCCAGCACGCTCTGGATCGCCGTGGGCAGATGACGCAGGTTTTTCAGGTGCGTGTGCTCCTGCTCGTCGCTCAGGCGGCCGCGCATTTTGGCCAGCGTCAGCGTCAGCAAAAATAGCGCAGTGAGCTGCGTCGTGAATGCCTTGGTCGAAGCAACGCCGATTTCGGCACCGGCGCGGGTCAGGTACGACAGTTCGGTTTCGCGCACCATCGCCGAGGTGCCGACATTGCAGATCGCCAGCGAATGGCGGTGACCGAGTTCTTTCGCGTACTTGAGTGCGGCCAGCGTATCGGCCGTTTCACCGGATTGCGAAATCACGACGATCAGCGCATTCGGATTGACGGCCGGAGTGCGGTAGCGGTACTCGCTGGCGATCTCGACTTGCGTTGGCAGGCCGGTCAGTGCTTCGAGCCAGTAGCGCGCCGTCATGCCGGAATACAGGCTGGTGCCGCAGGCGAGGATCTGGATCGCATCGATCTCCTTGAAGACCTCGCTGGCGTTCGCGCCGAACAATTCCGGGACGAAGCCTTGTACGCCTTCGAGCGTGTCGGTGATCGCGCGCGGTTGCTCGAAAATTTCTTTTTGCATGTAGTGCCGGTACGGACCCAGATCGATATCGCCGGCGTAGGCGCTGACGGTGTGAACCTGACGCTCGAC
>CANFED010000057.1 GCA_947445995.1 Oxalobacteraceae bacterium
TCAGGAGCGCTTCGACGGTACCGGTTATCCGGATCAGCTGGCCGGACTGGCCATCCCGCTTGGCGCTCGCATCCTGGCGCTGGCAAGCGATTACGACAAGCTGCAAATCGGCATAATGATGCCAAAAAAATTGCGCCCTGAAGAAGCCCGCGCGGCCGTGCTTCACAGCCGCGGCAAGCGTTATGATCCGGCGGTGGTCGATGCGTTCGTGCAAGTGCTTGATGTTGCGCTGGCACCGGTGCGTGAGCCGGCGCAGGCCACCGTCGTGATGGCGGTCTCGGCACTGCAGCCGGGCATGACGCTGGCAAGAGATCTGGTCCTGCCGGATGGGTCGCTGCTGCTGTCGGCCGACCATGTACTCGATGGCGGCCTGGTGCGACAAATCATCAACTATGAAAAAACCCTGACGCAACCATTGCGGCTGACGGTTTATCTGGACTAGCCCAAAAAGAAAATTTATGCGACGACTGCTCTTGCTTGACGACGACCCACTGATATTGCACGCACTGCAACGCACGCTGCGGCAATGCAAGTTCGATATCGAACTCCGCATTGAAGTCTTCGCCGACGCCGCCGAAGCGCTGACACGGGCGCGGGAAATCGACATCGACCTGGTCATTTCGGATTACCACATGCCCGCGATGAACGGGATTCAATTCCTGAACCGCTTCCGGCAAATCCAGCCCGATGCGGTGCGCATGGTGCTGAGTGCCTCGACCGAATTCGACACGGCGCTGCGGGCCATCAATGAGGCGGAAGTGTTTCGATTCATTCCGAAACCTTGGCAACGGGAAGAACTGCAACAAACAATCGTCCTGGCGCTGGCACGCCGCGATCAGAATGCGGCTCTCACTATGGAGCAAGCGAACCTGACCTCACAGGAACTGGCGCTACGCCAACTCGAAGCCGACGAGCCTGGCATTACCAAGGTCAAGTGGGGAGCCGATGGCTCGGTATTGCTGGACTAGATTCCAGAAAAGTCCGGTACCAAAAGACGTCGCACTACGGCGAGAGGTGCGCTTGGTGCAATGCCCTCCGGTTATTGCACCCTGCGGTTAAAGAAGCAGGGGCACCCCAGTTCGTAGGGCATCAACTCTTGACGATGTCATCGTAATCCAAGGCGCGCTGCATGCTGGCCGGCCCCGCACTCGATCCGAGCTGAAAAGAACTCATCAATTGCTCCTGGCTGCGCGCCTGTTCCTGCAAGGCCTGCGCTTCCGCGGCAGCCTCCTGTACCAGGTCGGCATTCTTTCGGGTCGCCTGGTCCATCTCGCCGATCGCCTCATTGATCAGTCCGATGCCGATGCTTTGTTCGCGGCCGGCGAGATTGATTTCGCCAATGATATCGACGACCTGCCTGACGCTGGCAACGATGTTCTCCATTGTTGCGCCAGCATTGCGCACCAGCTTGCTGCCTGCTTCCACCTGCTCGGTCGAATTGACAATCAACACCTTGATTTCCTTTGCCGCACTGGCCGAACGTTGCGCCAGATTGCGCACTTCGGTCGCCACCACCGCAAAACCACGCCCCTGCTCGCCGGCCCGCGCCGCTTCGACGGCGGCATTGAGTGCGAGGATATTGGTCTGAAAGGCGATCCCGTCAATGACGCTGATGATGTCGTTGATTTTTTGCGCCGATACGCGGATCGATGCCATCGTCTGCACCACTTCCATGACCGCAATGCCGCCTTTGCGAGCGACTTCGGAAGCCGAGCTCGCCAGTGCTTCCGCCTGACTGGCATGCCCGGCATTTTGCCTGACCGTGGCCGTCATCTGCGCCATCGACGAGGCGGTTTTTTTCAACGAGTCCGCTTGTTGTTCGGTGCGCTCGGCCAATGCCAGGTTACCGCTGGTGATCTGGTCGGATGCCGCTGCAATCGTCGCCGTGCCGTCGCGGACTTGTCCGACGATGCCCACCAGGCTATCGTTCATCAGTTTCAGCGCCGCCAGCAGCTGCCCGGTCTCGTCGTGCGAACGCACTTCGATCGTACTGGTGAGATCGCCGGCAGCAACCATTTCGGCGACCCGCACGGCCTTGAGCAACGGTTGCACGATATTGCGGATCATCAGCATCGCCACCGTACCGGCAAACAGTCCTGCCACGACCCCGCCACCGATCAGTACCCGCAGCGCCATGTGCTCGAACGTCGCGACATCCTTGACACGCTGCGCCAGCAAGGCAGTTTCCGCCGCGTTGATTTCATCGAGCATGCCGCGCATCGTCGTCATCGAGCGCTCCCCCCGGCCGCCTTGCTCAAACTGCACCAGCGACTCGAATTTGATCACGCCTGCGCTCACGCCACGCCGCATTTTCAGGACCGGCTCGATGGCTACCTTCAGCCATTTTTTCTGTTCCTCCGCCAGTGCATCAAGACGGGCATGTTGCTGCGGATCGCCGTGCACCAGCGCCTGCGCTTTTTCCATGCGCGCGGTGAACGCAAGTTTTCCGGCCTGCAGCGGGGCCAGGAACATGTCGTCACCGGTCAGTGCATAACCTCGGGCACCGGTCTGGATGTTGGCCAGACTTTCCAGCAGCGCATGCATCTGCTCCTGGGTTTCATACGAGGTCATGTTGAGGCTGTTGGCGTGAGAGAGCCGGGACGAACTGTCATAGGACACGCCCACCAGCGCTGCCAGTGCAACGACGATGGCCCCAAAACCGGCATACAGCTTGGTGCGGATTTTCAAATCTCCAATACGGGTGAGCATCTCATCCTCCAGACTGTTCGACGGCAGGACAACAACGAGGGTTTGGCACGATTACGGCATGACGACTGCGGGTGAACGGATGCTGCGCAAGTGGGAGATGACGTCGGCAATCTGTTCGTTGGTCAATTCGTTGCCCCAGGACGGCATGAACTCAGAGCGCCCCATCGCCTTGCCACCCATGCGGATAATCAGCTCCTTGTACTGGTCGTTCTTGTTGCTCATGACAAGATTGGCGGGCTTCGGGTCGTATAACTTGGCCGCCCTGCCTGTGCCATCGCCCTTCGCGCCGTGGCACAGGATGCAGTAGTGCTGGAACACCACGCCACCTCGAATGATGGAGGCCTCCACAGAATCTTTTACGGGGTATTCCGGCGCGGCAGCAAGCGTCACGGTGCTGGCAAGAAGCAATGCGCACAGTGTCATGCCATGTCCCCGGCTCATTTCTTCACCTCAACGATCAGCTTCATGTCGGGATGGACCGAGCATTCGATTTCCACCGTTCCCGGCTTTTCGAACGTCACCGCCTTGGACTGGCCTTGCGGATACGAGCCAAGGTCGAAGGTCTTCGTATCCGACAACGAAAAAATATTATGTGAAAACGGGTCTTCGTTCTTGAAATTGACGACGTCGCCCACTTTGACCTCAAGCTTGGCCTGGCTGAATTTCTTGTCCTTCTGCGTCACCGTGAAGTCCTTCGCCTGCGCCGGCAAGGCCAGCAATAAAGGCAACATGAATGGCAACACGCGTGGAAGGATGTTGATGGACGGATGCAGCATGGCGACTCCCCGTAAAAGTGAACACTTCAGGACGATGCGGTCGGTGGCGGCGCGGAGCGTTCCGGTACGCTGCCATCGGTTTGCATCAATGGATGACTTCGAAAGAACCGTTGCCAGCAACTACAGCACAGCAATCCAGCCAGCAGGACGCCGTGCACGAACGGCGCGCGCACGCCGGGTTTGGACAGCAGGACAAAGTGCGTCAGTGCCAATAGCGTGGCCGGATAGACCAGCGTATGCAGGCGCTTCCAGTGGCGCTTGAGCAGACGCATTGCCGCATCCGTCGAGGTCAGCGCCAGCGGTACCAGCAACAGCACACTCGCCATGCCGGCGGCGACATGGCGTTTGTCACGCAAATCATCGAGCAACTCATGCCAGTCGCCATCGAGGTCGAGCAGCGCATACACCGTCAGGTGCAACAGTGCATAAAAAAACGCCGCCAGCCCGATCGGCCGACGCAAGCGCATCAACCAGTTCCAGTCGGACAGACGCTTGCCGTACTGCGCCAGACGCCAGGACGACAGCATTACCAGTGCCTGCCGCAGCGGGCCGACCGACAACACCAGCAGCAGCAATTGCAGACTCCAACTGCCCGGCTGGCGCAACAGGATTTCTGCCGGATTCACGCCCAACCGCCCGAGTGCCATCAACGCACCCATCAACGCCGCCGGCAAGGCCAGCAGCACGCTGGCGATGAGCATCACGCGCACTGGTGCCCGGTTGGCGGCACGCAATATCCGTGTCGGCAGGCTATCGGTAGGCGTCGACATCATGTCCCGGATACAGGTGAGCAACCTCGCTGGCATACCCGTTGAACGGCCGTGTCGGGCGCTTGTGCAGTTCGCCGATCCGGGTTTCACGCGATTGTGAGCCGCGTCCGTAAGAAGCGCGCGGATCAACGTTGGCAAAAAAACCGTAGTCGGCCGATGCCAGCGGCCAGGTGGTCTGCGGTTGCTCGTGCTGCAGCCGTATCGTGACGATGGACTTGATGCTCTTGAAGCCGTATTTCCAGGGCACTACCAGCCGCAGCGGCGCGCCGTTCTGGTTCGGCAAAGGCTTGCCGTAAAGCCCGGTGGCCAGCAACGTCAGCGGATGCATTGCCTCGGCCAGCGTCAGTCCTTCGGTATAAGGCCAGGCTAGCGTCGACCTGCGCTGGCCATAGAAACGGGCAGGATCATGGACGCTGACGAACTTGACGAAGCGGGCATTTGTGGTCGGTTGCGCCGCGGCCAGCAAGGCCGACAACGGAATGCCATCCCACGGAATGACCATCGACCAGCCTTCGATACAGCGCAAGCGGCAGATGCGCTGCTGCGCAGGGAACTGCCGCAGCAACTGGTCGATATCGATCACGCGGGGTTGTGCCACGTCGCCTTCGATACTGATGGTCCACGGTCGCGGTGCCAGATTCTGCGCCAGCGTCGCCACCGCGTGTTTGTCGCTCGAATACTCGTAAAAATTGTTGTAGTGCGTGATGTCGTCCCAGGACGTGAGCGCCTCGGTCAGCGGCTCGGCCTGGCTATGGCTGAAGCCGACACCGGCCATTCCCAGTAATCCGGCCTGACGCAAGAAGCGCCGACGTGCCATATAAACGGCTTCCGCCGTGATCTCGCTCGGACAGATTGCCGCAGGTCGCCGGATCAGCATCACGCACCTGTCCGGTCAATTGGACGGCAACTTCGGCAGCGCGAACGGCTGCGCCGGCGTCGTCAGCGCTTGCATGAAGGCGACGATCGCACTGGCCTCTTCCGGACTCAGCCCCAGCGACTTCATGTTCGGTGACAGGTTGGTCTTGCTGACACCGCCCCGGTTGTAATGCGCGACCACGTCAGTGAGCGTACGTGCCGAGCCATCATGAAAATACGGCGCAGTCAGGCTGATATCGCGCAAGGTCGGCGTCTTGAACGCGCCCTTCAACGCCGCTACCGGCTTGATCGCATAGCGACCGACATCCGGATTGACCTTGTCGTCCGAGGCCAGACCGATGTTATGAAAGCCGCCGTCGGTAAAATTCGGGGCCTGGTGACAGGCGACACAATTGCCTTTGCCGGCGTCACTGAACAGGCGGAATCCGATGATTTGCTGGCGCGTCATGGCCTTCTCGTCGCCTTGCAACCAGCGATCAAACGGCGAATCCTTGCTCAGGACGGTGCGCTCGAACGAGGCGATGCCCTTGGCCACGGTTGTGCGGTCGATGGCCTCGCCGGGATAGGCTTGCGCAAACATTTCCTTGTAAGTTGGCTCGACATTGAGCCACTTGAACAGTGCCGTCAGGTCCATCGCCATTTCGTCCATCGATTCCATCGGACCGAGCGCCTGGTCTTCCAGCGAAGACTTGCGACCATCCCACATTTGAAGCGTGTTGTAGGCGGTATTGATGATGGTCGGGGTGGCGCGACCGAGCACCTTGCTCTTGTTGCCCTTGGCGGTCGGCAAGCCATCCGACCAGCCCATCATCGGGCTGTGACAACTGGCACAGGACAGATTGCCGTCTAACGACAGACGCGGATCAAAGAACAGTGCCTTGCCCAGTTCGGCACGCGCCGGCGTCAACTGGTTGTCCGCCGGGGCCATCGGACTGGCTGGCAGCAACCACTTGTGATCTTCCTTGCCCGGACTGAGGAGATAATCTGCAGCAACTGCTTCGCCGGCGATCGCCATCGAGACGATGACTGCGGCAAACAATGTGAACCTGTGCGTGATTTTCATTGACCGACCCTGACATGTGATGGTTGACAGAAGGACCCCGGAGCCTACCCACACCGTTGGCCAAAGGCATTTTCGGCAAGGTCGAATTCCTGGTAGAAACTTTACCTCATGAAAAAAAATTGCTTTGTTGTATTTTCATAAAATTAACTATTGGTTGCGCAAATGGCACAGCGCTCCGCGCACATAGCGTCGATCCTAAGTGCGCTATCCCACTGACCATCTGGACCAGTTTCTTTACTCTCAAGCCACTGTGGGGCGGCAGACCCTCGCACTCCATTGCAATGAAGCGCCGGTTCGAGCGCTCCTTATCCCGGACCTACCTATGGTGAATATTTTCAGAAGTCTCTGGCTGGGCAGCGCCCGCAAACTCGGCAGCCTGCGGCGCAAGCAAACCCGCAAGATCGTCAAGACCTTGCTCAATGTCGTCATCCCGGCAGCAGCGACAGTCAAACTGGCACCGAAAAAATCCGCTGGAAAATCCGCCTGCAAACCATCCGTCCTGCGTCCGCCGGGTGGTGGTATCTGGGGACGCTCGACCTTCATCGCCGGCGTCGATGATGTCGCCAGCGGGATCGTCGCCGGCAAACGCATGGAGTACTGGCTCTATCGGCCAGCCGGCATGCAGGCTGACGCCCAGTTGCCACTCGTGGTGATGTTGCATGGTTGCGAACAGGGTGCCGTCGATTTTGCGCAGGGCACGCGCATGAATGCGCTGGGTGAAAGCAAGGGCTTTGGCGTGCTGTATCCGCAACAATCGACTCGGGCGCAACGCAACCGCTGCTGGCCCTGGTTTCACAATGATGTTCAGGCCGGCCAGGGCGAGATCCTGCTCATTGCGGCCATCATCCGGCGAGTCGTAAAAAAACAGGGGTTCGACCCGCAGCGCGTGTACGTGGCCGGGCTGTCCGCCGGTGCCGCGATGGCCCACATCCTGGCGCTGCGCCATCCGGAACTGATTGCCGCAGTCGGCCTGCATTCGGCTCCGGTATTTGGCGCGGCCAGCACGACACTTGGTGCATATGGCGTGATGCAGCGCGGTGGCCTGCAACGCGTGGGGTCGGCGATCCGGGCCATCACGGAGTCCAGCCCCGGCCCGTTCCCGGCGATGCCCGCGATCGTGATCCACGGCCAGCGCGACGACGTAGTGCGACCGATTAATTTTCATCAGCTTGAGCAGCAGTTCTGCGAACTCAACGCCCTGACAGCCGAGCACCGGCAAGCGCGCGTCTACCGTGCGGCCGGACGCAGTGCGCATGCGGCACATGGCGTCGATGTCCTCGATTACCGGGTCGGCAAAAAAACCCTGTTGCGCCTGTGTGAAATCCACCAGCTCAAGCATGCGTGGAGCGGTGGCGATCAGGCATTGCCGTTCAACGAAAGTAAAGGCCCCGATGCCAGCCGGATGATGTGGACTTTCTTTGCGCCGCACCGGCGTCTGCCGCCGGTGTAAAACACTTGCCGCAGGAAACGTTATTTCCCGGTCACGAACAGGGCCAGATGCAACCGGTCCGGCAAATCAAGCTTCTGGAAAATCGCGCCGAGATGGGCCTTCACGGTCCGGTCGGTGATACTCAGTTCGCGCGCAATGAGCTTGTTGCTGGCACCGCCGCCGACGAGGCCCGCGATCTGCCGTTCGCGCGGAGTCAGGACTTGCAGCCGCAGGTTTGGCGCGGGATCGGGAATGACCGCGACCGGTGCCGACAGGGTGCCGCGCAACTGCATCTGGCGCAGCAGCAACGGCATCACCGCCTGTGAAATCCAGACGCCACCATCCTGCACCATGTCGACGATACGCAGCACCGTTTCGCGCGCCAGTCCGGCACTGCAGCAACCGGCCACGCCCGCACCGAGCAGTGCCAGTTCGGCCTCCGTCGAAAACGCTTCACGCAGCACCAGGATTTTGCAGGCAGGTGCACGGTGGCGCAATTCGGCCAGCGTGGCTGCCGCGTCCAGTGCAGGCAAGTCAAGATCGATCAGCAGCAGCGCCGGCTCGCCGCAGTCCAGCAAGGGCCACAAGGCCGAGACGCAATCACGTTGAATCAACGGGCCTTTTTCCATGAGGATGTCATGAAACTTGGCTATGATGTCGGCGCAGTTCGAGAGCAACAAAAGCATGGACAGCGATCTCTGAAAACATGAGTGGACTTTTTTAACACACTGCTTTTGGAATAGCCATTGTCATTTCGACCAACCCACCTGAACGGCTTGCCATGCCCTATATTCAACGCGACAGCGACGGCAGCGTGATCGCCTTGTTCCGCGATGCCCCTGCGGCAGAGTCCGAACGACTTTTTTCCGACCATCCTGATGTGCTCGCCTTCCTGGCCATTGACGGTGCGACGACGGTGGCCAGCGATACGCGCGACGCGCTTGCCACGCTAGCGACGCTGGACAATGCCATGATCCGCGTCGTCGAGGATCTGGTCGACGTACTGATCCAGAAGCACGTGATCATGCTCACCGACCTGCCCGAAAAAGCCCAGCGCAAGGTACTGGACCGCAAGGAAACCCGGCTCTCGCTGTTTGGCGACCTCGGCGACCTGAGCGCCTCCAACGACGACATCCTGTAGCGCATGGTGGCGCCCAAACGACTTTTGCTGCTCAGCGTCTCGGCCGGCTCCGGCCATTTGCGCGCCGCCGAGGCCCTGCGCGTGCAGGCCGGGCTGGAAGAAGTGCCGGTGAGCGCCAGCCATCTTGATGCGATGCAGTTCGTCACTGCGGCATTTCGCAAGGTGTACACGGATTTTTACATCAAGCTGGTCGACAGGCATCCGGCGCTATGGGGCTATCTGTACCAGCTCACCAATGACGCACAACCGGATGGCTCGCTGCAAAAAATCCGTCGCGCCATCGAACGCATGAGCACCCACAGCTTGCGCCGTGAAATCGCGGCCTGGCAGCCGGATGCCATCATCTGCACCCATTTTCTGCCGGCCGAACTGCTGGCGCGCCTGCGCCGCAACGGCAGCGTCACCTGTCCCGTCTGGATTCAGGTCACCGACTTCGACCTGCACCGGATGTGGGTGCACGAGCACATCACCGGTTATTTTGCTGCCACCGACGAAGTGGCCTTTCGCATGGCGGCGCTCGGCATTGCACCGGCCAGCATTCATGTCACCGGGATTCCGGTGATGCCGGCCTTCCGCTCACCCGGTACCCGCGCCGATTGCGCGGCGCGCCTGGGTCTCGACCCGCAACGTCGCATCATCCTGCTCATGGGAGGCGGTGCCGGACTGGGCAAGCTCGATGCAGTCGCCCAGCGACTGCTGACGTTGCCATATGATTTCCAGCTCATCGTCATGGCCGGCAAAAACCTGCCGGCCTTGCAGGCCTTGCAGGCATTGGCACCCCGTTATCCGCAGCGACTGCTGGCGCTGGGTTATACCGACAAGGTCGAACAATTGATGGCCTGCGCCGATCTGGCCATCACCAAACCCGGCGGACTGACGACCTCGGAATGTCTGGCGATGGGCTTGCCGATGATTGTCAATGCGCCGATTCCCGGACAGGAAGAGCGCAATGCCGACTTCCTGCTGGAACAGGGCGTCGCATTGAAAGCCATCGATGCGGTCACGCTGGATTACCGGATCGGCTATCTGATGACCCATCCCGACAAACTGACCGACATGGCTGCCAAGGCACGCGCGCTCGGTCGTCCCGACGCCGCCCGCGCTGTCCTTCACACCGTACTGGAACATTCCCGATGAGCCGCATCACCCGCCTGACCCACCTGACCAGCCGTCCGCTGCACATCCTGCTGACCGTTGCCTGGGTATTCCTGCTGGCACTGTTTTTTGCCCAAACCGAAATCCAGATCGAAGGAGGGGCTGGCTGGGGCATCAACTTGCCCACCTGGCGTATCGAACACCACTGGTTGCTGGACCTGTTCTGGGGTGGCCGGGCGATGACCGGCTATCACGCCTGGGTCTTCCCGTTCATCATCCTGTTCTTCCATTTCCCGCTGCTGTTTGTCGCCCACTGGTCGTGGCGCGCCGAGGCGCGCGTGGCGGCATGCGTGATGCTGTTCTGGATCAGCGAAGACTTTCTCTGGTTCGTGCTCAACCCCGCCTTCGGCCTGGCCCGTTTCGATCCGGTCAATGTCACCTGGCACAAGCACTGGGTCATGGGCGCACCGGTGGATTACTGGATTTTTCTGGTGCTGGCGATAGTGTTGCTGCGACTGTCTTATCAGCGGCGGGAGTGAGCGGCGGAGTCGCCCGGCAAATCGTCGGGTGCAATAACCGAAGGGCATTGCACCACACATGCTGGTTGCTACCGATCGGTATTTGCAATCGCAGGAAAAAGCGAACCGGCCAGTTCGTGGCGGAACAAAAGCGACGCGATGCTACTATCACTAGCAGCATCTCACCCGACTGCCCACCCCCTCTTTCCATGAACCCGCCATGTCCAGAAACCTGTTCCTGATAATGGCCACAAGCCTGCTCTCCATGTCCAGCCACGCCGCCTCGCTTTCCGCAATCACTCCTGACAATCCGTTCTTCGCCCCCAGCACCCTGCCCTATCAGCTGCCGCCGTTCGACCGCATCAAGGATGCCGATTACGCGCCCGCTTTTGCCGATGGCATGCGCCAGCAACTGGCCGAAATCCGCGCTATTGCCGATAATCCGGCCACGCCAACCTTCGATAACACTGTCGTCGCGATGGAGCGCTCGGGCCGCCTGTTAAACCGGGTCTCGGAAGTGTTCTTCAATCTCAGCGGCACCAACACCAATCCGGTGATGCAGGCACTCGAACGCGACCTGGCACCGAAGCTGTCGGCGCACCGCGATGCGATCCAGCTCGATGGCAAGCTATACGCGCGCATCGACACACTCTACGGACAACGCGCGACGCTGGCGCTGGACCCGCAATCGCTGCGCCTGCTTGAACGCATCCACACCGACTTCATGCGCGCCGGTGCGCCGCTGCCACCGGCCAGCCAGCAAAAGCTGCGCGACATGAATAGCCAATTGGCCTCGCTGGCAACGACCTTCAGCCAGAACGTGCTCAATGAAATCAATGCCTCGGCCATCACAGTCGGTACCCGCGCCGAACTCGACGGCTTGTCCGACAACGCGATCGCCGCTGCAGCGCAAGCTGCCAAGGTGCGCGGACTCGAGGGCAAATACGTGCTGGCGCTGGTCAACACCACCGGCCAGCCGCCGGCGGCATCGCTGACCAACCGCGCCTTGCGCCAGCGCCTCTACGACGCCTCGACGATTCGCGGCAGCCGCGGCGGCGAGTTCGACAACCGCGCGATCGTGCTGCAACTGGCCAGCCTGCGCGCCGAACGCGCGGCGCTGCTCGGCTACCCAAGCCATGCCGCCTACGTGCTGCAGGAAGAAACCGCCAAGAATCCCGCCGCAGTCAACCAGTTGCTGGCCCGCCTCGCGCCACCCGCCGTCGCCAATGCACGCGCCGAAGGCGACGCGATCCAGAAAATCATCGATGCCGAAAAAGGCGGCTTCAAGCTGAGCGTGGCCGACTGGACCTTCTACACCGAAAAGGTCCGCAAGGCCCGCTTCAATTTCGACGAAACCCAATTACGACCGTACTTCGAACTCGAGAGCGTGCTGCAAAACGGTGTGTTCTTCGCTGCCAACAAGCTCTACGGACTGACCTTCAAGGAACGCAAGGACTTGCCGGTGTACGACACCAGCGTGCGGGTCTTCGAAGTCTTCGATGCCGATGGCAAGCCGCTGGCGCTGTTCCTGGCCGACATGTATGCGCGCAGCAGCAAGCGCGGCGGTGCCTGGATGAATAGCTATGTCGAACAGTCCGACCTGTTCGGCACCAGACCCGTCGTCGCCAACCACCTGAACATCCCGCAACCACCGGCCGGCGAGCCAACCCTGCTGACGTTCGATGAAGTCACCACCGCCTTCCATGAGTTCGGCCACGCACTGCACGGCATGATGTCCAATGTGCGCTATCCGACCTTCAGCGGTACCAGCGTGCCACGCGACTTCGTCGAATTCCCGTCGCAGGTCAACGAGATGTGGTCGGTCTGGCCGGAAGTGCTGGCCAATTACGCGAAGCATTACCAGACCGGCGCACCGATGCCCAAAGCGCTGCTCGACAAGGTCCTGGCCACGCGCACCTTCAACGAAGGATTTCGTACCACCGAGTATTTGAAAGCCGCATTGATCGACCAGCAGTGGCATCAGCTGGATGTGGCGCACATGCCGACCGACGTGATTGCGTTCGAAGCCGAGGCCCTGAAAAAAGCCGGCGTCGATTACGCGCCGGTACCGCCGCGCTACCGCAGCACCTACTTTTCGCACGTATTCGCAGGTGGATATTCTGCCGGGTATTACGCCTACATCTGGAGTGAAGTGCTGGATGCCGAAACGGTCGAGTGGTTCAAGGAACACGGCGGGCTGACCCGCAAGAATGGTGACTGGTTCCGCCAGACCTTGCTCTCGCGTGGCGGCAGTGTCGATGCGATGCAGCTGTTCCGGGATTTCCGCGGAAGGGATGCAAAGATCGAACCGCTGCTGGTGCGGCGGGGATTGACGGCGCAGTAACCTCCGCATTGTTTCGGTCATCGGAATTGGCGATGGTGACCGGGACTTTCGGTGCAATGCCCTGCGGTTGTTGCACCCTACGCTATTGCCAGAACTCAGGCGAATAATTAACGTGCTGGAGATGAAGGGACGAACAAATTTATTGCGTTGACGACCCACTCCCAAAACTTAAATTATCGCGCTTCAAGTCCGAGAATAGCAGCCAGCGCGACGATTTACAATAATCCAAGCAATGCCGCTTTGACGACTGCCTGTGTTTTATTAACTGCATTTAATTTTTCAACTGCATTATTAATATGATAGTTAACGGTACCGATTGAAATAATCAAAATACGCCCTATTTCATAAGACGTTTTCCCATCCGCGGTCCAGCGCATCACTTCTCTTTCTCGGACAGTCAGTTGGACAGTAGACTCCGGCAACTCTTTCGGCAGTATCAACCCGGTCATACCGAGAAGAAGAAGTTGAGCGATGTGCTGAATTCTTGGCTGATGCCTGTCCAATTCGACCGCTTCCACGTCCTCCAATCTTCTTATCAGAGAAACCATTCCGATGGTTCCGCGGACGTCCCGCACCGGTTGAGCCCAACCGTAATTCATGCCGTGCTCGTGAGCTTCTTCCCGTATTTCCGGAACGGCAGCGTATGTTTTTTCATTCCTCAAGATCGGTTCAACGGAAGACAGTGCGTGGCGTACCGTTGGGTCAACAGATAAATAATTTTTATTTTGGTAAATCTGCCACCATTTTGCGGGATAGTTATTATGAATAATAAATTTTTGATTATTTATTGGTAATGGCAATAACATCCCGAAACTGCAATATTCAAAACCGATTTCGGCTGACCTGACGGAAAAATAATCAAAAAATTCTTGTTCGCTTAATTTTTTCGAGAGCGCATGAAAATCATCCTCTTTCCACTTCTCCATCAATTCCTCAGTTCATAAAAACCAGATAAATAACATTTATTTAATTTCGGCAATTATATCTTAGGTGATATTTATTTACTAACTAACCCGAAGCATATTTAATACAAATAAATAAAATACCGCTATTAAACCGACCAGCAGTAATATCGCACGGGACTGTCCTTGACGGCAAAGTACCGCACTTTTTTGTGATAACTACCTGATAACTTAAGGTGTACGACAAGAGCGAAGGCTGCAATTTGGTGATCTCTCGGGTTGGCTGCCAGTTCGATGATTCCTGCCGAACAACCGACCGGTCGATCGGCACGCCATATTTCACGGAGTTGCCAAGTCAAAGATCACGATCGCCACTCTTCAGGGACAGATAGAGCGCGTCGCCGGTGCAAAAAGCACGATCAGTTGTAACGATGGGAAGATATGGGTCACGCAAGATGGAACTCGGGAAGACACGATTCTTCACAGAGGCGAATCGCAGATCAGTGCGCTATCCGGCCTTCAGCGGTACCAGCGTGCCGCGCGACTTCGTCGAATTCCCGTCGCAGGTCAACGAGATGTGGTCGGTCTGGCCGGAAGTGCTGGCCAATTACGCGAAGCATTACCAGCATCGTAGGGTTGCAATAACCGGGGGGCATTGCCCCCTACGTGACTGCCGGTCGATGTCAACCCGTTAATGCCTCAACGCGCACCACCATCAACCCGGCCCGAAAACCAATGCGCACCGACGGATTCGGAAATACGACCATTTCCTCGTCGTGCCCGACCCGGTACTCGACCGCACCATCGGTGGCGATGAGTGCGTCGCGTGGCAACGCCGTGAAGTTGGGTGTGGTGCTGTCGAACGTCATCCGGAATACCTCGCTGTGCTTGATGATTTCCTGCACGACCTCGAACACCAGCGGAACTTGCGGCAGGGCCGGCACGGTCTCACCACGCAGCGTTCGCGCCAGCGTCGCCGAGGTGGCGGCGAAACGCGCGGGATCGTTGTCGCCCAGCGCACTGATCTGCCCCAGTTCGACCGTGGCACTAGTCGCACCTAACTGGTCGGCGGTGTAGGCACTGAAGGTGCTAGCGGCACTGCGGTTGAGGACGACGGCGGCAATCCCGGCATGTCCCAGCAAGGCAATCAGCGCTTGACGGTCAGCCGCGGCGATACCGTGCGGGATCATCGCAAAGGTCGGATAGAGCGAGCCGCGGATCGCGGTGTGCAGATCAAGGTGCAGGCGCAGTCCCGCAGCGCGCGTAAAAAATACGCGGCTGGCCAGCATCAGCTCGTCGGCACGCGCGGCTTCGGCCGTTGCCGACAGTCGCCCGCGCTCACGACAGAACAGGCGATTGAGGTCGACGTCGATGAAGCGTCGGGCCTGCCGGATCGCGGCAATATTGCCGACCACGATCATCAAATTGACTGCCAGTTGTTGCGGCTGCCGGGCCAGCGCATCAAGCAACTGCGCCAGCAATTCGATCGGTGCGGTTTCGTCGCCATGCACGCCGACCGACAACAGCACGCTGGCACGGGACGGATCA
>CANFED010000058.1 GCA_947445995.1 Oxalobacteraceae bacterium
GGGGTTGAACGTCAGCGCTGTCCAGCAAGTCATCCACATCGCCATCGGTGGTGCCGAAGCCGGCACGTTGTTCGAAGGCGACCGGCGTTTCGACATCATCGTGCGTCTGCCGGACGCACTGCGCTCCAGCACCGGGGCCATGCTGCGCTTGCCGATCCGTTTGCCGGATGATGGTGCGGGCGGCCAGCCGTCCTATCTGACCTTGGGTGATGTCGCCAGCATCGACATGGCACCGGGTCCGAACCAGATCAGCCGCGAAAACGGCAAGCGACGCGTGGTCGTGACGGCCAATGTGCGTGGTCGCGACATGGGTTCGTTTTTCGCCGATGCCGAACAGCAGATCCGCCAGCAGGTCAGGATTCCGAGCGGCTACTGGACCAGCTGGGGCGGCACCTTCGAACAACTGCAATCGGCCACCAAGCGATTGCAACTCGTCGTGCCGGTGGCGCTGCTGCTGGTCTTCATGTTGCTGTTTGCGATGTTTAATAACATCAAGGATGGTTTGCTGGTTTTTACCGGCGTACCGTTTGCGCTGACCGGCGGCATCGTCGCGCTGTGGTTGCGTGGCATTCCGTTGTCGATCTCGGCGGGGATTGGTTTCATTGCGCTGTCCGGCGTGGCGGTATTGAACGGACTGGTGATGATTGCGTACATCCGTTCGTTACGCGAGCAGGGCATGGCGCTTGATCAGGCCATCGAAGAAGGCGCGCTGACGCGCTTGCGGCCGGTGCTGATGACGGCACTGGTGGCGTCGCTGGGATTCGTGCCGATGGCCATTGCCATCGGGACCGGTGCCGAGGTACAGCGACCACTTGCCACGGTGGTCATCGGCGGCATCCTGTCCTCGACGGTGCTGACGTTGCTGGTGCTGCCGCTGTTGTACCGGCTGGCGTATCGCAAGCAATCAGGCTGATTTCAGCACCGGCAGAGGATGGCAAAGACGTTCCGGATGGGTGTAGACGACATGGCCGTGGCCACGCACGAACCCCACCAGCGTGATCCCTGTTTCGTCCGCCAGACGCCGCGCCAGCGCGGTCGGTGCCGACACGGCGGCCAGCAATCCGATGCCGGCCATCGCGGTTTTTTGCACCATTTCATAACTGGCGCGGCTGGTGATCAGCACCGCACCGGTGGCGAAGTCGGTGCTGCGGGAAGTCAGCGCGCCGATGAGTTTGTCGAGTGCATTGTGGCGGCCAACATCTTCGCGTACGAGCGGCACCCGGCCATCGGCATCCAGCCAACCGGCGGCATGGGTCGATCCGGTCGCTTGTTGCAGTGTCTGTTGCTGCTCCATTTCCTGGAACGCCTGTTGCAGTCGGGCGGCGTCAATCCGTACCGTGCTGATAACCCGTCGCGGTGTGCGCACCACTTGCGCGAGCGTCTCGGCGCCGCATAGGCCGCAACCGGTACGTCCGCTCATGTTGCGGCGCTGGTCTTTCATCGCGGCGAAGCATGCGCCGGAAATCCGCATTGCAATGCGGATACCGTTGGGCTGTGCCAGTACTTCGCATTCGTACAGATCGGAGTGATGTCCGATCAAGCCTTCGCTCAGACTAAAGCCCAGCGCAAAATCGTCGAGGTCGGTGGGGGAGGCCAGCATCACCGCATGCGAAATGCCGTTGTATTCGAGCGCGACCGGTACTTCTTCGGCCAGCATGTCAGTGCCGCTGGTGACGCTGTTGCCGCGCCAGGTCGAGACGACTGCCGCGCTGAGCGGCGCGTGGTGCGGCTCGTCAACCAGGATCAAGTCGGCATCACTCATGACCATGCCTGCCATACAGGCAGCACCGTGTCATGGATCGGGAAGGTGGCGGGAGAGCGTGGGAGTCGAACCCACCTGGGATTGCTGGCAACCCCACCCGGATTTGAAGTCCGGTCGTTCCACCAGGAAGCGCAGCTCTCCCGGTAATCATGTCCTGCAAGATGGCCGTGCTGATGGTCATCCATGGAGGTAAAACGTAACGTCGGTCGCATTATACGGAGCTTTCATTGTTGCCACATCGCTTGCTGGCGGATCAGATGCCGGTCATGAATGCGGCGCGTATAACCGACCCGATCGAAAAATTCGAGGATCTCGACGGCCAGCTTGCGGCCGGTTCCGATGCGGTCGCGAAACAGCGCAACCGAGGCTTCGCCGCCGGTATCGGCCAGCGTCTGCACGTGCGCAGCAAGGGTACGCACGGCGGTATCGAGAAAAAAATGATCATGCGCGATCCGGTAGGTGTAACCCAGTCGCGCGGCCTTGCTGAGCAGGCGGCGCATTTGTTCTTCGTCCTTGCCCAGCGATACTGCGAGTGGCCGCACGCGCGGCGGCTGGAACGCCTGTTCGGACAGCAGCGGAATAATTCTTTGCCAGAGCACTTGCTCGTCATCGGAAAACGCCACGGTATGCGATGGCAGCGCAATAAAGACATGGCTGATCGCGACGATATGCTGCTCTTGCAGCAGTGCGCGCAGCAGTTCGCGAAACACCGCAGGTGGCACGGTTGGCAGCGCAATCCGGCGCAAGCGTTCGCGTTCGACGCCGACATAATCCGGTTCGCGTGCATGCAGCGCGGCCAGCGTGGTCAGCACCGCTTGCTGCAACTGCTGCCAGCGATCGGCGGCAAACGCATGGTGTCCAGTGTCGGTGCTGACCGCCACCGCGCCGAGTTGCGCGAGCAGCGACTGCACGAACGGCACTGACAGGTTGCGATTGGCGGCAAACACGGCGACATCGAGTCCGCTCGCGTCCAGCACCAGCGTGCGGCGCAATGCATCGATTGCCAATGGTTCGCGCTGCGCGGCCAGCAGCGCCAGTCGGGTCGCCGAGCGTTTGCCGCGCACCGGCACGCAGGCGTCCAGCACGACACCACCGCCAATAGTTTGCTGAGCACTGGCGTCACGCAACACGACACGGTCGCCATGGCAGACATGCAGCGGCACATCGAGCGCGAGTTCGGCCAGCATGCCCGACCCCGGCAGCAGCAAATCGCCTTGCAGCAGCGCGACGCGCGCGGTGGCGTGGGCTGCGCCGACATGCACATGAACCGCGCTCCAATGGCGCAGCGGCTTGCTGTCGGCCAGCAGCGCCAGATCGACGACCAGGCGTTCGCTCAGGTGCGTGATGGTGTCGGCAACGATCCAGTCACCGCGATGCAGCGCGCTGCGTTCCAGTCCGACCAGATTCAATGAGACGCGCTGGCCGGCGCTGCATTGCTCGACCGTCTGGTTCATCGCATGCATGCCGCGCACCCGCGCCGTCAGCATCGGGCGATCGCGTTGTGAAGGCAGCACGTTGACGGTATCGCCGATCCGCAGCGTTCCGGCGTAGACGGTGCCGGTGACGATGGTGCCGCGACCGTCGAGCGAAAAGCAGCGGTCCAGCGCGAGCCGGAATTGGCCGTCTTGAACTTCGGCGGCGCAGTCCTGTGGCGGATGATCACCATGCCAGCGACGCGCGACATCGGCCAGGCAAGTCTTCAGGGCCGGCACGCCATCACCGCTGAGCGTACTGACCGCGAACACCGGCGCATCGTTCAAAAAAGTACCGGCCAGCAGATGCTGCAACTCGCCAGTCACTTGCGCAACCCGTGCGTTCGACACCAGATCGGTTTTCGTCAGTACTACCGCGCCGTGCCGCATCCCGAGCAATTGCAGGATGTGCAGATGCTCGCGGGTTTGCGGCATCACGCCATCGTCGGCGGCGATCACCAGCAGCGCGTAACTGATGCCGGTGGCACCGGCCAGCATCGTATGGATGAAGCGTTCATGGCCGGGCATGTCGACAAAGCCCAGCCGCGCACCAGCCGGATCAGCCGCATCGACCGGCTGGTAGGCATAGCCGAGTTCGATCGTGATGCCGCGTGCTTTTTCTTCGGCGAGACGGTCGGTTTCTATGCCGGTCAGCGCGCGCACCAGCGAGGTCTTGCCATGGTCGATGTGACCTGCGGTGCCGATAATCATGTGGTTGTCGTCATCTGCGCGAGCAGACCCAGCTGGGCCAGAAAGCCGCTTTCGTTTTCGAGCGTGCGCAAGTCCAGCCAGATCGCGCCATCCTTGATGCGACCGATGACCGGTGTTGGCAATTGCCGGAAAATGTCTTCGAGCGCCTGCACGGTGCGACCGCTGCGCTTGCCCAGCGGCGCGATCACCAGCGCCCAGCTGTCGAGTCGCTCGACCGGCAACGAGCCACTGCCGATCTGGCTTTGCGCTGGATGCAACGTGACCTCGGCCACGGCACGCAGCGCCGTTTGCACCGAAGCCAGTATGCGTTCGCCGACCTGCCGGATGTCGGCCGCGGGTCGGCTCAGCAAGCGCAGCACCGGCAAGTGCTGCGCCAGTTCCTGCGGATCGTCGAGGTGATCGCGATAGGTGCGCAGCACACCTTCGAGTGCGCCGAGAATAATCTTGTCGCAGCGTAGCGCACGCTTGAGCGGATGACGGCGGATCTTCGCGATCAAGTCCTTGTTGCCGGTGATGATGCCGCTTTGCGGACCGCCCAGCAGCTTGTCGCCGGAGAAGGTCACGACATCGGCACCGGCCTTCATCGCTTCTTGCGGCAACGGTTCATGCGGCAAGCCGTAGCGTTCGAACGGCACCAGCGCACCGCTGCCCAGATCGACCATCAACGGGATGCCGTGCGCATGCGCCAGCGTGGCCAGATCGGCTTCGGACGGGCTGGCGGTAAAGCCGACCACTTCAAAATTGGACGTATGAATGCGCGCGACCAGACCGGTCTGGTCGGACAGCGCATTTTCGTAATCCTGCAGATGGGTACGGTTGGTGGTGCCGACTTCGACCAGCTTGCAACCGGCTGCCTGCATGATGTCGGGGATGCGGAACGAGCCGCCGATCTCGACCAGTTCGCCGCGCGAGACCGGTACTTCCTTGCCCTTGGCCAGCGCGCCCAATACCAGCAGCACGGCGGCGGCATTGTTGTTGACGATGGTGGCGGCTTCGGCACCGGTCAGTTCGCACAGCAAGCCTTCGGTGATGTCATCGCGCTCGCCGCGACCGCCTTTGGCGAGATCGTATTCGATCGTCACCGCCGAGCGCGCCGCCAGCACCATCGCCGTGATCGCCGCTTCCGGCAACTGGCTGCGACCGAGATTGGTATGGATCACGGTGCCGGTCAAATTGAATACCGCACGCAGATTCGAACGCACCTCGGTCGCCAGTTTCTGTGCGATCGCCCGGTCCAGCTGATCGAGCGTGAACAGTTCGGCGGGCGAGGCGAGCAGACGCTGACGGGTTGTCGTCAGCGTCGACTGGATCACCCGCTTGACCAGCGTGCGGCCATGCTGTTGCGCGGCTTGCTGCGCCGATGCGCGGCCCAGCAGACGGTCAACCGATGGCAGCGTTTTCAGTGTCAACGCGACTTCGGGCAACGTGTTGGCCGCAGCGGGCGGCACCGAATGGTCGTTCATTGCTTGCCTTGTCAGTGATCGGTCGTGTTGGTGAGCAGGGCGGTATCGTCCTGTTCGTCGGCTGCCACACCCGGAGCAAACAGCAGGTTCGGACCGCTGCGCAGATAGCCGGCTTCATCGACCAGCATGTCCAGCGCCAGCGTCGCGAGGTCGTCGGCCGTGGCTTCCATCAGCGGGTCTTTTTCGCGCGTGAAAATCTTCAGATAGCTGTGGCAGGTGTCGCAGGCTTCGGCCCGTGCGAAGGCGATCTTGCGCGACGGTCCGGCAGTGTCTTCGGCACCGGTCAGGCTGTAATACGCAATGCCTTTGGTCGACTCACAGGACGAACAAGTCACGCGCACCATGTGCCACTGGGTACTGCACAACGAGCAGTGCAGGTAGCGCAGGTTAGCTTGCGTCGCGCCGATTTCGACCACGCTGGCAACCGGTCGCGCCGCGCAGACCGGGCAAACTGATGAGCTGCCGACATGGCCGAGTTCGTCTTCGGCCAGCGTTGCGGCCTGACGTGTCCACCAGACTTGCAAGGCTGCGCCGATCAGCGGAGCGAGCAAGGCGTGACGCACGGGATCATCACCGGCAATGCCGCCATCGAGCACGGCATCGGCCAGCGCTTCGCGGCTATCGCTATCCATCGCGGCCAGTGTCGCTGCTGCTTCGGCGAAGGCGGTGACGTTGTGACTGATCAGGTGGCTGGTAATGGCATCGAGGTCGGCTTGCCACTCCTGGTTGCGGGTGACGGACTGCCACGACAGCGGCGGCATGCCGTGCAAGCGTGATTGCGTTAGCGTCGCGGCATCGACCGGCGTTGCGTTTTGTAGCGGCAATGCGGCGTGCTGCGCTTGCGCCAGTTGTCCCATCACGGACAGGAACGAGCCCATCGCGTGCTTCTGCGCGAGTTGATGAAAGCGGCGCGCACGTGCGTCAAACAGCGACGCATCGACCGGCAGTACGACTTGGGGAAACGGATCAACCTGGCCGATTTCGCCCGGTTCGAGAATTTTGGTAGCCATAGGTACTTCAGTATTAAGTTACGACGGTTGGACTACGGAACAACTTTAAAAAAGTCCGACGCGTCCGCTTCGACACGCCGGGATACGACTGTTTTAGTGCGGTGCTTGTGTCACTTTTTCCTGCGTCATTTCGCGATACCACTCCGGGTGATGATGCTTGGCCCAGGCGGCATCGACATTACCGCGGGTCATCGCACGCAAGGTGCCCTTGACCCAGATCGCCGCGTACACATGGACGATCAGCGAGACGATGCCAATGAAGGCGGCCAGCATGTGAATGACCGCGCCCCAGCGCACCACGACGACCGGAAAGTAACCGGCAAACCAGGCGCGCCAGATCACGATGCCGGAGACCAGCAGGAAGCCAACGCTCCACACCATGCTCCAGAACATCAGCTTCTGACCGGCGTTGTACTTGCCGATCGGTAGCTTGTCCGGGCCGTCACCGTTGTTGATGACTTCGTCGATGCGCTTCAACCATTCGATGTCGACTGCCTTGAAGCGGTTGTCTTTCCAGACCCGTAACGACAGGCCTACAAAGGTCAGGAACAGCACGATGCCGATAAACGGATGCAGGATGCGGGCCCAGACCGGGCCGCCCAGTACACTCGAGAGGAAGAAGTACGACGGATGGAAAAACGCCAGTCCCGACAGCGACAGCACGATGAAACACATCGACACGATCCAGTGGTTGACCCGGTCGGAAGTGGCATAACGAGGGATGAACTTGACCATGATCAGCTCTCTTCCTTTTCCTCAGCCGGTTCCGCATGCACTTCTTTCGGACCGCGACTGATGTAGTGGAAGAAGCCACCAAGAATGGCCAGGCCAATCCCGAGCGACATGAACGGCTTGGTCACACCCTTCCATACCGACACCAGCGGACTGATGGTCGGATTGGCCGGCAGGTTGTGATATAGCCCCGGCTTGTCGGCGTGATGCAGCACATACATCACATGCGTGCCACCGACACCGGCCGGGTTGTACAAGCCGGCGTTGTCATAGCCCCGCTCCTTCAGATCGACGACACGCTCTTCGGCTTGCGTGATCATCGCTTCCTTGGTGCCGAACATGATCGAGCCGGTCGGGCAGGCTTTGACGCAGGCCGGTTCCTGGCCGACGGCCACGCGATCCGAGCACAACGAACACTTGTAAGCCTTGTCGTCGATCTTGGAAATACGTGGCACGTCGAACGGGCAACCGGCGATGCAGTAACCACAGCCGATGCACAGGTCCTGATTGAAGTCGACGATGCCGTTGGCGTACTGCACGATGGCGCCGGGTGCCGGGCAGGCTTTCAGGCAGCCCGGATCTTCGCAATGCATGCAGCCATCCTTGCGGATCAGCCATTCGAGCTTGCCGGCTTCCTCGACTTCCGAGAACCGCATCACGGTCCACGAACTGCCGGTCAGGTCGCGCGGATTGTCGTACACGCCGGAGTTGTCACCGACCTCGTCACGCAGGTCGTTCCATTCCATGCAGGCCGACTGGCAGGCCTTGCAGCCGATGCACTTGGAGACGTCGATCAGCTTGGCCAGTGGTACGGTGGCCGAGCGGGTTGATGCGGGTGTCGTCGTGGTAGCCGACTTTCTTACTATGTCTGAAGTCATCATGGGAGCTCCTAAGCTTTCTCGACGTCGACCAGGAACGCCTTGAATTCCGGCGTCTGGGTATTGGCATCACCGACACTCGGCGTCAGCACGTTCATGATGTAACCGTTCTTGGTCTGTCCCTTGAAACCCCAGTGGTTCGGAATGCCGACCGTGTGGGTTTCTTTACCGTCGATCATCAGTGCGCGCAGACGCTTGGTGACGACTGCCTTCGCAATGAGTTCGCCGCGTTTGGAACGGATCTTGACGCGGTCGCCGTTGACGATGCCTTTCATCGCCGCGAGCTTGTCGCCAATCTCGACGAACTGTTCCGGCTGCAGCACGGCATTGATGCGCTGATGCTTGGTCCAGGTCGCAAAGTGCTCGGTCAGACGGTAGGTTGTCGCTACATACGGAAACTCCTTGTTGCTGCCGAGTTGCTCGCGATCGCCCTTGAATATCCGTGCTGCCGGATTGTTCAGCGCGGCCGGATTGTTTGGCCACAGCAGGTTTTTATCCAGCGGTGACTCGAACGGCTCGTAGTGCTCCGGGAACGGACCTTCGGCCATCTTGTCGATCGCAAAGAAACGCGCCACACCTTCCGGATTCATGATGAACGGGCCGACGTGTTCTTCCGGCGCCGCATCGGGACGCATGTCGGGAATGTCGGACCCGGTCCACTTGGTGCCCTTCCATTCGACCAGCTTGCGCTTGCTGTCCCAGGCCTTGCCTTCGGGATTGGCAGCCGCCCGGTTGTACAGAATCCGCCGGTTGGCCGGCCATGCCCACGCCCAGTTCGGCGTATTGCCCAGACCGGTATCGGTGTTGTCGCGCCGTGCCATCTGGTTGCCGGCCTGCGTCCAGCATCCGGAAAAAATCCAGACGCCGCACGCAGTGGTGCCGTCGTCACGCAGTTGTGCAAACCCGGCCAGCTGCTCGCCGGCTTTGGCAATCACCTTGGTCGGATCTTTTGGATCGAACACATCCGACAAGGCCTTGCCATTGAATTCCCTGGCCAGTTCTTCGGAGGTCGGCACCAGCGGATTGCTATGATTCCAGGTCAGATCGCGGATCGGATCCGGGAAAGTACCGCCCTCTTTGGCATACAGCGCACGGATTTTCTGGAACAGCGTGCCGATGATTTCGAGGTCGCCCATCGCTTCTCCCGGTGACTCGGAACCTTTCCAGTGCCATTGCAAGACGCGGCTGGAACTGACCAGGGAACCGTCTTCTTCGGCAAACAGGCTGCAAGGCAAGCGATACACGGCGGTCTGGATGGTGGCAGGGTCGACCGGGTTGAATTCGCCGTAGTTTTTCCAGAATTCCGAGGTCTCGGTCGCCAGCGGATCGATCACCACCATGAACTTCAGCTTCGACAGCGCAGTATTGATCTTGGCCTTGTTCGGGAACGAGGCCAGCGGATTGAAACCCTGCACGATGTAACCGTTCATCTTGCCCTGGAACATGTTGTCGAACACACGGATGATGTCGTATTCCATGTCGACTTTCGGCAAGTAATCGAACGCCCAGTTGTTGTCCTTGGTTGCGGCATTGCCGTACCAGGCTTTCATCATGCTGACGTGGAATTTCTCGTAGTTCTGCCAGTAGCTCATCTGGCCCGGACGCAATGGCTTGAGCGCGCGTTTGTCGATGTAGGCGCGGTAGTCGGTTTCCTTTTCGCCTGGCAAGGACATGTATCCCGGCAGCAGCGTCGACAACAGGCCGAGGTCGGTCAAACCCTGGATGTTTGAATGGCCACGCAGCGCATTCATGCCGCCGCCTGGTAATCCGATATTACCCAGCAACAGCTGCACCATCGCACCGGCCCGGATCATTTGCGCACCCTTGCTGTGATGGGTCCAGCCGAGCGCGTACAGAATCGTCATCACGCGATCGGTGGTCGAGGTGGTGGCGATCTGTTCGCAGACATTAAGGAATGCGTCTTTCGGCGTACCGCAAATCCGCTCGACCAGCTCCGGCGTGTAGCGGCTGTAATGGACTTTCATCAGATTGAAGACGCAGCGCGGATCTTGCAGCGTCGGATCGGTCTTGACGAAACCGTCTTCGCCTTTTTCGTAGCCCCAGCTGGTTTTGTCGTACTTGCGCTTGTCCAGGTCATAGCCGGTAAACAGGCCATCCTTGAGGCCGAAACCGGCATTGACGATAAAGCTGGCGTCGGTGTAATTCCTGACGTATTCGGCTTGGTATTTATTTTTGGTGATCAGGTAGTTAATCAAGCCACCGAGAAAAGCAATATCGCTTCCTGCGCGGATTGGCGCGTACGTATCGGCAACTGAAGCCGAGCGCGTATAACGCGGATCAACCACGATCAGCTTCGCCTTGTTATGTGCCTTGGCTTCGATCACCCATTTGAAACCGCATGGATGTGCTTCAGCCGGGTTGCCACCCATGACCAGAACCATGTCTGCATTCTTGATATCGACCCAATGATTCGTCATCGCGCCACGTCCAAACGTCGGGGCAAGACCTGCCACCGTCGGTGCGTGTCAAACGCGGGCCTGATTATCGATTGCGAGGATACCCAGCGAACGGACGAATTTCTGCGTCAGGTAGCCGGTTTCGTTGGAAGATGCCGAGGCGGCCAGCATGCCGGTCGACAACCAGCGATTGACGGTCGCGCCGTCGGCATTTTTGGAAATGAAATTGGCATCGCGGTCGGCCTTCATCAGCTTGGCGACTTCATCGAATGCCTGATCCCAGGCAATCGGCTCCCATTTGTCGGAACCCGGACGGCGTACTTCCGGATGCTTCAGACGGGTCGGGCTGTGGATCATGTCCAGCAGGGCCGCACCCTTCGGGCACAACGTGCCGCGATTGACCGGATGGTCCGAGTCACCTTCGATGTGGAACACTTCCGACTTGACGTTCTTGGCCTTGTCACCGGTGCTGTACATCAGGATGCCGCAGCCGACCGAACAGTACGCGCACGTATTGCGGGTTTCGGTCGCACGGTCCAGCTTGTAAATACGCATTTCGGCGTGCGCAATGGAGGGCATGACGCCCAGCGCTGCGAGGGTCGAGGTACCGACCGTTGCTGCGCAAATTCTAAAAAATTGCCGTCGATTCACTGGCTTGTTCATCACCATTCCTTCTTTCTTCTCAGTCAACATAAATCATTTTATTCGGGAAAAAAATTGCTCTTAGTTAATGCTAAAAACTCTACAGCACTTGATTAAAAAACGTTTTATACCAACAAGGTGGAATTCATTTCTGCGAAGGCCTCCTCCACACGCAAGACAGACCCCGTATCGCTGACGTCATAGCCCGGCAGGTTGTTGACGGTTGTCCGGAATTCGCTGGACTGCAGAATGTCGAGAATCGTCACGAAACGGGTATCGGCTAACAACGTGTGATCGCACGCAAGAAAGTACTGTTCGGTTAGCAAAGGGACGAAGTCGAGGTCAAAATGGCGGGCAGCGGTTTCCACGCCAATCCCGGCATCGGCTTTGCCGCACAAGATGTAGGCGGCGACGGCGGCGTGGGTCAATTCGGTGTTTTCGTAGCCATTGATGTCGGCACCGCTTTTGCCTTCCTGATGCAGCAGCAAATCGAACATCAGGCGTGTTCCCGAACCTTGCTGGCGATTGACGAACAGCACATCCGGTCGCGCCAGGTCGGCAACGGTCCAGACGTTTTTGGGGTTGCCCTTGGCGACCATGATTCCCTGGCGACGGTTGGCCAGTTTGATCAAGCGGTGATGCGGTTTGAGCAGCGGCTTGAAGTGCTGCAGAATCGCCGCTTCGCAAGCGCCCACCGGTACGTGGAATCCGGCGATGTGACAACTGCCGCGATGCAAGGCGCTGACAGCTTCCAGGCTGCCGCGATAACTCAAGTCCGGCGGCAACGGTTGTTTTTGCAAGCTACGGTTCAGGGCTTCAATCGCAAAGCCGTGGCTGGCGACAATTTTCAGGACATCGCCCGACGCGGAGATGGCATTGCGTATATCGGCTTCAATTTCGCTCGCCATACTATCGAGTAAAGGATCCATACGGGCATGTATCAGCCGGTCGGCGGCAACCAGACGCCGTCCCAGCACCGTCAGCTCGGAGCCGCGACCACGCGACATGACGACGACCGGTGCACCCAGTACCCGTTCCATCTCGGCCAGCGCATCCCAGGCATTGCGGTAGGACATTGCCAGCGTTTTGCTGGCAACTTGCAAGCTGCCGTTTTTTTCGATTGCAGCCAGCAAGCTCATCCCCTTGGCCAGAGAAAAAGGTTTGTCGCTGCTGTTAAGCAGAAACGGCATGGGTCGGATTTCTATTTTCATATATGCGGAAAGTTGCTTATTAAATTTACCTGATCCTGCCACTGCAATACGGCTGCCGAGCTATGACTGTATTGACTTGCAGGGGCGTAATACTAACAAAAAAAACGAAATAAAATATATAAGTAATTGCTTATTAAAAAGTGGAAAAAAGAGGGGGAAAGCAGGTTGTCTTCGCCAGAGAATGCGTCGCTACGGCGTGCGTTAACAACCGTGGTCGCACAGGACGAGCGCGCCCGATTGGCTGACTGCGCAAGGGGCGTGGTGGGCGGTGACGAGAATGGATGCCGGTATGACTTCGGCCTTGCGGATGCCATCGACGGCATCCGCGCAAAGAATTACCTCAACAGCAGGATTGGGATCCGTGTTGTGCGCAGCAGCGTGGTGGTAGTGCTCCCGACAATCAATTGCCGCAGGCGTGAATGACCGTAGGCACCCATGACCAGCAGGTCGATGGCATTGGCGCGGACATACTCGGCGAGGACATGATCGGCGTCACCTTCAAGCAGGGCAACCGTCACCACCAGACCATTGTCGCCCAGCTTCTGGCGGGCTTTTTCGAGCGCGTCGCGATGACTGCCGGAGTCGGTACCGACCATCACGACGTGACACGGCAGTCCTCGAAATAACGGACTGGCCGCCAGCAGCGCGATGCCTTTGTCGGCGGTTTCACTGGCATCGAAGGCAATCATGATCTTGCCGGGAGCCGCAAAGACAGACGGCACCACCAGAATCGGACGGTGCAGCGCCCGCACCACGCGTTCCAGGTTGCTGCCCAGATGGCGCGCGGCCTGGTCCGCCGCGTCGCCGCGCTGGCCGAGCACGAACAGCCGGACATCGTGTTCAAGATCAAGCAGGGTATCGACCAGTTCGCCGTGCCATTGATGGCCTTCCGGTGTAGCGATGCCGGCTTCGCGGGCGCGTTGTCTGGCGGCGTCGAGCAGCAGGCGGCCGCCTTCCTGCGCGACTTTGCCGCGCTGCTCATCGAGGGCCGCAAGCTGTACCAGCAAGTCTTCGCGCGCGCCCAGTCCGATATTGCCGCTCAGGTCGTTTCTGCGAGCCGGCTGCGCTGCGCGGTCCAGCACATGGGCAAATTCGAGTGGTGCGTCAAGTCGTTGTGCCGCCCACGTCGCGTAATCGGTGACGGTGGTGCTGTAGCTGGATTGATCGATGCATGCCACGACTTTGTTGTTCATGGGCTGGCTCCTTGATCTTAGTGAGTGAGGGATTGTTCGAGTGCGTCCGGTTTGTCGTGCACGCCAAATTGATCGACGATGGTTGCGCTGGCTTCGTTCATGCCGACCAGTTCGACCGCGGTACCTTGGCGACGGAATTTGATGACGACCTTGTCGAGTGCGCCGACTGCGGTGATGTCCCAGAAGTGCGCTTTGCTGACGTCGATGCGGACCTGTTCGATGGCTTCCTTGAAATCGAAAGCCGCATTGAATTTTTCGGACGAGGCAAAAAATACCTGGCCGATGACGGTGTATTCACGGGTGCGGCCATCGCCGGACATCAGCGAGGTGGTGCTTAGCAAACGTCCCACTTTGGTTGCAAAGAACAGCGCACTGAGCAGCACGCCGACAAAGACGCCTTTGGCAAGGTCATGGGTTGCCACCACCACCACCACGGTTGCCACCATCACGACACTGGAGCTGAGCGGATTTTTTGGCAGGTTGCGCAGCGAGTCCCAGCTAAACGTACCGATCGACACCATGATCATCACGGCCACCAGCGCCGCCATCGGAATCTTGCCTACCCACGGTCCCATGAAGACCACCATGATCAGCAGGACCACGCCGGCAGTGAGGGTCGAGAGCCGGCCGCGTCCGCCGGATTTGATGTTGATCACCGATTGACCGATCATCGCGCAACCGGCCATGCCGCCGAGCAGACCGGAGGCGATATTGGCCACGCCTTGGCCGGCGCATTCGCGGCTCTTGTTGCTGGGCGTGTCGGTCAGGTCGTCAATGATGGTCGCCGTCATCATCGATTCGAGCAGACCGACGATGGCCAGTGTCAGTGCATACGGAAAAATAATGGTCAGCGTTTCCAGCGTCAGCGGGACGTCGGGGAACAGGAATAGCGGCAAGCTGTCGGGCAGTTGTCCCATGTCCTTGACGGTGCGGATATCGAGTCCCAGCCACAGCGACAGCGCGGTCAGCACGACGATGCAGACCAGAGGTGACGGGATCGCTTTGGTGAGGTAGGGGAACAGATAAATCAGGCCGAGTCCGCCGGCCACCATCGCATAGACCACCCAGGTGACATTGATCAGTTCGGGCAATTGCGCCATGAAAATCAGGATTGCCAGCGCGTTGACAAAGCCGGTCACGACCGAGCGCGAAACAAAGCGCATCAGCGTGCCAAGCCGCAGGGTGCCAGCGACGATTTGCAGCACGCCGGTCAGCAAGGTGGCGGCCAGCAAATATTGCAAACCGTGGTCCTTGACCAGAGTGACCATCACCAATGCCATCGCACCGGTGGCTGCCGAGATCATGCCGGGCCGGCCGCCGACGAAGGCAATCACTACTGCGATGCAGAACGACGCGTACAGGCCGACCTTGGGATCGACTCCGGCGATGATGGAAAAGGCAATGGCCTCGGGAATGAGCGCCAGCGCGACGACCACACCGGCGAGTACATCGCCACGAATATTCGACAGCCAGTCTAGCCGGAGGTGTTTTTTGTGTGACATGGAATTCCGTTTCAAATGAATAGAGCAACAGGTCGCGACGGATTAAATACCCGGCGGTATCGTTCGATCTTTGGCGGTATTTTACAGACCTGATTGCGGA
>CANFED010000059.1 GCA_947445995.1 Oxalobacteraceae bacterium
GTCGCCTGGCAGCAACTGGTCAGCGGCGCGCATGGCCGTCCCGAAACCGACAAACTCAAGCTGGTCAATGATTTCTTTAATACGATACCGTTCGTGTCCGATCTGGAGCACTGGGGCCAGGAAGATTACTGGGCGACACCGACCGAAATGCTGGCCAGTAATGGTGGTGATTGCGAGGATTTTTCGATTGCCAAGTATTTTTCACTGGTCGCGCTGGGCGTGTCGATCGACAAATTGCGCATCACCTACGTCAAGGCGCGTGACTATAACCCGGTCAGCCAGGCGCATATGGTGCTGACGTATTACGCCACGCCGGGAGCGATGCCGCTGGTGCTGGACAACCTGATTCCCGAGATCAAGCCGGCGTCGCAACGGCCCGACCTGACCCCGGTGTACAGCTTCAACGGCGACGGCCTCTGGCTGGCCAAGGCGCGTGGTGACGGCAAGGCCGTCAAGGGCGGCTCCGGCAATATCAGCCTGTGGCGCGCACTGATTGCGCGCATGGGCAAGGAATTCGACTGATGCATCGCTTGCACCTACTCTCAAGGAAATCATGACTCTGCTGCGACAACTTACTGCCGTGATCATTGCGCTATTCGTCTTGCTGTTTGCCGGCACCGTCGCCATCAGCGTCTCGGATGCACGTACCTACCTCGACAACCAGCTCAAGACCATTTCGCAAGACACGGCGACTTCGCTGGGGTTGAGTCTGTCGCAGGATTTTGCTGCGTCCGACATGATTCTGGTCGATAGCAAGGTCAGCCTGATTTTCGACAGCGGCTTTTATCGCGAAGTGACGGTCGCCGGTCTTGATGGCAAAGCCCTGGTGCAGCGCCTGGCAACCGCGCGGGTACCCGACGTGCCATCCTGGTTCGTGCGGCTGTTCCCGATCGAGACCCCGCGCGGCCAGGCGCTGATCATGTCCGGCTGGCAGCAGGCCGGCACCATCACGGTGGCCGCCAATCCGGCAGCGGCGTACGCGACGTTGTGGACCAGCAGCGTCAAATCATTCTGGTGGTTCTTCGCCACGCTGGTGCTCACGTCATTGCTGGCGATGGTCGCGTTGCGCCTGGTCCTGCGTCCGTTGCATCTGGTCGAAGCGCAGGCCCGCGCCATCTGCGATCGCGAATATCCGGTCCAGGACAAGCTGCCCTGGACGCTCGAATTGCGCAGTGTGGTGGTGGCGATGAATCGCATGACGCGCAAGATCAAGGCGATGTTCGACGACCAGGCCGAAGCGATGGAACGTCTGCGCACCGACAGTTATCGCAATGCGCTGACCGGGCTGGCCAACCGGCGCTATTTCGACATGCAACTGCAGCAGATGCTGGCCTCGGACGAAGAATTTCACACCGGTGCCCTGCTGCTGGTCGAACTCAAAGAGTTCAAGGCATTCAACGAACGGCGCGGCTACACCGCCGGTGACGAGTTGCTGCTCGGAGCGGTCGCCGTCATCGACGAAGTCGTGCAGGCCGAAGCGGGTCTCGACTGTTTCGTCGCCCATCTGGGCGGTGCCAGTTTTGCGCTGGTCGTCTCGAATGTCAGCGAACCCGAAGCGATCATCTTCGGCGAGCGTCTGGCGGCGGCACTGGCGCAATTGCATCAACGCGGTCTGGTCGATAGTCCTGACGTTGGCCATGTCGGCATGGCGATTTACCGGCACCAGAGCGTCAGTCAGTTCCTGTCCGAAGCCGACACCGCGTTGCGGGCCGCGCAAAACAAGGGACCCAATGCCTTGCATGTCCATGCCGGCCGCGGCGCTGCCGTAGTGGCCTGGTCGGCCACGCGCTGGAGCGAATTCCTGCGCGACGTGATCCTGCACAAGAACATCGTGCTGCATGTGCAACCGGTATTGCGCAATACCGGCGAGCAGGCGGTGCTGCATTACGAAACCTTGTTGCGGGTCACGGGCGACGATGGCCAGCTGATCCCCGCAGTAGTTTTTGTGCCGATGGCCAAGCGGCTCGGCCTGATCCAGCAAATCGACCGGCTGGTCGTGGCCGAGGTGCTGCTGCGCTTGCAGCAGCAGCGCTATGGCGAGAACATCATCGCCGTCAACCTGTTCCCGGCGACGCTGCAGGACGCCGACTTCGTGGCCTGGCTCGACGCCGCCTTGCGGGCTGATCCGGTCGCCGCCAGACGCATCGCCTTCGAGGTGCCGGAATACGGCGCACTGGAGAACCTCGATGCACTGCGCGCGCTGGTCAATCTTGTGCACCGTCATGGCAGTCAGTTCGGGATCGACCATTTCGGACGCGGCTTTGCGTCCTTCGGTTATCTGGCGACGCTCAAGCTTGATTACCTGAAGATCGACGGCAGCTTCATCCGCACCATCGACACGCAGCGCGATAACCAGTTCCTGGTCGAAGCGATCTGCAAGATTGCTCACGGTCTGGACCTGCAGGTCATCGCCGAAGCAGTCGAAACCGACGCCGAACGGACCATGCTGGCCACCCTGAAAATCGATGGCGTACAAGGCTTCGGTATCGGCATGCCGGGCGAGATGTAATGGTTGCCATCGCACGAGTGTCGCCGCATGCTTGACCTGTTCGGACCGCGCTGGCATATCGGCTGTTCGCCAACGGGGCTGGCGGTAGTGCAGCGAGACCGCTTTGGCCACCACGTCGGTGTCGCCATCGAACGTGACTGGCAAGCCGGGGCTGATCCGGTGGCCATGCTGATCAGTCAGCTCCACATCGTGCTCGACCAGGCCGGTTGCGCCGGGGCCCGCGCCACGCTGGTGTTGTCGGACGACTGGTGCCGGCTCGGCATCGTGCGCTCGGCGGCAGAGATGGCCGGGTCGTGCGGGACCGGGGCCGTCGCTAGCGACTGGATCTGGCAAACCAGTGCCGGCCACCCTTGTCTGGCGGTGGCCATCCCGGCCATATTGCAAAAGATGTTGCTCGACACGGTGGCGCGCTATCGCTTGCGCGGCGTCGTACCGGTACCGCATTGTCTGGTCGCTTGGAAGCGCTGGCGTGACGACTTGAAAAGTGGCGACTGGTTCGGCATCGTGCACGACAGCAGAATCACGCTGGTCAGCCGCAGCGGCGGAAAAATGCAGGGGCTACTGCAGCAGTTGCTGCATCAGGAAGACATGAAAAATCCGGACTGGCTGGCAGCCCGCGTCTGTATCGAATCCGCGCGACGGGGGTTGCCAGCACCGTCGCGTATCGCGCTGTGTGGCGAAGTGCCCGAACCCTGGACCACAGGGTTGCCGGGTCGGCTGGCCTGCATCGCGCTGCGTGAAAAAAAATTGCCCGCCGGCTCACTCGCGGTGGCGCTGGCGCAAGCCGGTATCCCGGTCTGATCTGGTCGTGCGCAATGCAATCTGCGACAATCCGTCCATGACTTCCCTTGTTCCCGAACCTCCTGATTCCACCTCCGCACTCTGGCACAGCGCCTTCTATCAATTCGTCGTGCTCGACGATCCCGATGCCGTCGTGCTGCAGTTGCGCTCGCTCACGCACGCGCTGCTGGGCAGCGTGCTGGTAGCCGAAGAAGGTATCAATGGCGTGCTGGCCGGAACGGCAGCTGACCTCGATGCCTTCGAAGCGGCCCTGACCGTCGACCCGCGTTTCAGCGCCATCGCCTTCAAGCGCAGCGCCTGCACCACGCCACCGTTCGGTCGTCTCAAGATCCATCGCAAGAGCGAGATCGTCTTCATGGGCGTGCCCGGTGTCGACGCGGTGCGCCCGACCGGCATCAGCGTCAGTCCGCAAGAATGGCGCGAGCTGATCGCCGCCGACGATGTGGTGGTGATCGACAACCGCAACAGCTTCGAATACCGGCTCGGCAAATTCAATAATGCGGTCGATCCGCTGGTCGCCAATTTCCGCGATTTCCCCAAGTACATCGAAGCCAACGCGCCGGCCTGGCAAGCCGCCGGAAAACGGGTCGCAATGTACTGCACCGGCGGCATCCGCTGCGAAAAAACCAGCGCCTGGATGCATGACATGGGCATCGACATTTACCAGCTCGAAGGCGGCATCCTGAATTATTTCCAGACCATGCCCGATGCCGAAAAAGACTGGCAAGGCGAGTGCTTCGTGTTCGACAACCGCATCGCACTCGACACCCGCCTCAAGGAAACCGGCACCACGCTCGAAGAGGTCTACGACGGCGAGCCGGATGGCGAATGGCGCTTGCAGCGTGCGCGCCGGCTCGACCAGTCCGGCTCGTGACGCGCACCGGCATGACGCCGCCCGAGCGCGATGGCGTCGGTGCCAGCGCGGTGGCGTTGCCGCCCGGCCCGTGGCTGTTGCTGCTCGATTTTCTGGAAGTGCAATTCCCGGCGGTCGGACGCGCTGCGTGGCAACGCCGCATGGAACAAGGCGACGTGCTCGATGCCAATGGTCTCGCGCTCGCGGCGCAGGCACCGTATCGCGCCCATGCCAAGGTGTTCTATTTTCGCAGCCTGCCTCCTGAAGACGTGATCCCGTTCGACGAAGTCGTGCTGTTTCGTGATGACACGCTCATCGTCGTTGACAAGCCGCACTTTCTGCCGGTGACACCGGCCGGGCGCTATCTGCAGCAAACGCTGCTGGTGCGCCTCAAGCGCAAGCTCGGCATCGCGACACTGGCACCGATGCACCGCATCGACCGCGAAACCGCCGGTCTGGTCCTGTTCACGATACAACCGGCCACGCGCGCGCTGTATCAGGGGCTGTTCCGCGAGCGCGCCGTGACCAAGCATTACGAAGCGATCGCCCCCTGGCGGCCCGAACTGCACTTTCCGAGGCTGGTTCGCAGCCGGCTGGTCGATGCTGCGCACTTCATGAAAATGTGCGAAGTCGAGGGCGAACCCAATGCCGAGACACGCATCGAATTGCTCGAAGTGCGGGGCGCGCTGGCGCGTTATGCGCTACATCCGGCCACCGGCCAGCGCCATCAGCTGCGCGTGCAGATGAACGGGCTAGGACTGCCCATCCTCAATGACCAGATTTATCCGCACCATGCACCGGAACTGGCACCCGGCATGCTGCCCGATTACAGCAAGCCGCTGCAATTGCTGGCGAAATCACTGGAGTTCATTGATCCGCTGTCGGGTTTGCCGCGCCGTTTCGAGAGCCGGCTGGCGCTGCATTTCGAGGTATCTGCCAAACCGCACTGACGAGGTTTTCCCCGGCCGTCAGCGGAAACTTCCGGGTAGTAAATATAAATACTGATAGTCCCGGTTTGTTTGCCCATAAGTACCTTTTTGTAGGCTAGACTGCGCATCCTCACTCCGGGATTACCATGCCAGACGCTTCCGCTTTGGATCACACCAGCTTTCGCCGAATTCTCGCGCGCAACATCACTTTGCCACTGGTCGGAGGAGGTCTCAGTGCGCTGGTTTTTGTCGTACTGATCTTTTATCTGCTGACCGAACTCAAGTCCGTCGAGCATTCGGAACAGGTCATCGGCAATGCCAATGAAGTTGGCAAGCTGGCCGTCGACATGGAGTCCGGCATGCGCGGTTTCGTGATGTCTGGCGATGAAGATTTCCTGTCGTCCTACGAGATAGCGCGCCCGAGAATCAAGGTGGATATGGATGCCCTGATGGTGCTGGTGAGCGACAACGCGGTGCAGGTGGCGCGCCTTGGCATGATCGGCAAGCTGCATACCGACTGGGACCTGTTCGCCCAGCAAGCGATCACGCTGCGCCGCCAGGATGGTGACGCTGCCAGTCTGGTGCGAAGTGGGCGCGGCAAATTGCAGTTCGACCGGATACGTACCGAAATCAATGTTTTTCTGGACGTCGAACAGCGCTTGCGCCGCGAGCGCATGGACAGTGCGCGCGCGGCAACGATTAACGTGGTCGTGCTGTATCTGATCCTGATCCTGTCAATGACCGGCTTGCTGGCCGTGTTCGGGCGGCGCGACCTGATGCGGCTGTCGAGCGTGTATGACACGACCTTGTCGGAACACCAGCGTCATGCCGGATTGCTGGAGCGACAAGCGTGGCAGCGCACCGGACAGAGCCGGCTGGCCAGCCAGAATCTGGGCCAGATGACGATGCTGAAACTGGGCCGCAGTGTCCTCGATTTTCTGGCCGAGACCATCGATGTCAGCGTCGCGGCGCTCTACGTGCAGCAAACGGACGGTAGCTTGCAGCGCGTTGCCAGCTATGGCCTGAACAAGGACGACGAGCAGCTTGGCCAGAGCATCGACGCAGGCGAAGGCCTGGTTGGTCAGGCCGCACTCGGTCGCCGTTTGCTGCATCTCCAGGACTTGCCTGAGACTTACCTCAACGTCAGTACCGGACTCGGCCAGATGCCGCCACGTCATTTGCTGTTGCTGCCGCTGACGCACGACGCCCATGTCAACGGCGTACTCGAACTGGGCTTCCTGCACGCGCCGTCCGAGCGTGACAGCGAGTTGCTGGAATTGCTGGCCTCCACGATTGGCAGTGCCTTGCAAGCCGTGCTGTATCGGGCCCGCTTGCAGGACGTGCTGGCCGAGGCGCAGGAACTCAATGAAGAAATGCAGGCGCAGCAGGAAGAGTTGCGGGCTTCCAATGAAGAGCTGGAAGAACAGTCGCATGCGCTCGAAGTCAGTCAATCCATCCTCGAAAACCAGAAAGCCGAACTGGAGCAAAGCAACCATCAGCTTGCGTTACAGGCCGTCGCGCTGGACCAGAAAAATACCGACCTGGGCATCGTGCAGTCCGAGCTGGAAGAGCGCGCCCACGAACTGCAGCGCGCCAGCAATTACAAGTCCGAGTTCCTGGCCAACATGTCGCACGAGTTGCGCACGCCACTCAACAGTTCGCTCATCCTGGCCAAGCTGCTGGCCGATAACCGGCATGGCAATCTTAATGATGAGCAGATCCGTTTTGCCGAAACGATTTATTCGGCCGGCAATGACTTGCTGGTGCTGATCAACGACATTCTCGATATTTCTAAAGTCGAGGCCGGCATGCTCGAACTGGCACCCGACGTGATTCCGCTGGCGCAGCTGATGACGTCGTTGCGGATGACGTTCGAACCGATGACCAGCGAGAAGCAGCTGGTGTTTTCTGCACGGCTCGCTGGCAATGCGCCGGCCAGCCTCTTTGCCGATCGCCAGCGCCTTGAGCAGATTCTGAAGAATCTGCTGTCGAATGCGGTCAAGTTCACCGAGCGCGGGCAGGTCTCGCTGGTGGTCGAGCAGCAGGCCGATGGCATGATTGCCTTCCGTGTCAGCGACTCCGGTATCGGTATCGCCACCGACCAGCAGGAAGTCATCTTCGAGGCGTTCCGGCAAGCCGATGGAACCACCAGCAGACGCTACGGTGGCACCGGGCTGGGCCTGTCGATCTCGCGTGACCTGGCGACCTTGCTGGGTGGGTCGATCACGCTGACCAGTGTCGCTGGCGAAGGCAGCACATTCACGCTGGTGTTGCCGGCCACTGCCACGCTGGAGTCAGATGCGGTGCCGCTGGTTCTGCCTCTCGTGACGGCGGTCAGCCCGCACTCGTCCATTGCGTCCGTTGTGCCGCCGTACCACGAATCGCCCGTGCCGCCAGCGGAATTCAGCGATGACCGCCTGCATTTGTTCAGCGATGGCCGTACCTTGCTGGTGATCGAGGATGATGGCGTCTTTGCCCGCATCCTGTTCGACGTGGCCCACGACATGGACTACCAGTGTCTGGTTACGCACAGTGCCAACGATGGCCTGGCGATGGCTGGCCGGTACCTGCCCGATGCCGTCCTGCTCGACCTCGGCTTGCCCGACGGTTCAGGCATGGCAGTGCTGCAATGCCTGAAAGCCGATCCGGCCACCCGGCATATTCCGGTCCACATCATTTCCGGTTCCGACCGGGCGCGCACGGCGCTGCAACAGGGCGCTGCCGGCTACGTGACCAAGCCGGCCACGCGCGCGCGGCTGGAACAGATCTTCGTGCAAATCGAGGGACAAACCACCCAGACCATCAAGCGCGTGCTGCTGGTGGAAGACGACGTGCGTCAGCGCGAAAGCGTGGTGCACCTGATCGGCGATGACGATGTCGAGATCACGGCCGTGGCCTCCGGCGAAGAAGCGATGGCATTGCTGCACAGCGTGACCTACGACTGCATGATCATCGACCTGTCGCTGCCCGACATGCAGGGCCACGAACTGTTGCAGCGGATGGGGACCGATCTGGCCAGTGCGTTCCCGCCGGTGATTGTCTACACCGGGCGCAACCTCACGCGCGAAGAAGAAACCAATCTGCAAAAGTATTCGCGCTCGATCATCATCAAGGGCGCGCGTTCACCCGAACGCCTGCTCGACGAAGTCACGCTGTTCCTGCACAAGGTCGAATCCGAACTGTCGCTGGAGCGGCAAGGCATGCTCAAGGCGGCACGCAACCGCGACCGCGTCTTCGAGGGCCGCCGCGTCTTGCTGGTCGATGATGACGTGCGCAATATTTTTTCGATGACCAGCGCGCTGGAACATCAGGGCCTGACCGTGGTGGTCGGGCGTAACGGCTTCGAGGCACTCAGCCAGCTTGATGCGATTGCCGATGTCGACCTGATCCTGATGGATGTGATGATGCCCGGCATGGACGGTCTTGAAGCCACCCGCCGCATTCGCGCCGACCCGCGTTTTCGCAATCTGCCGATCATTGCCATCACCGCCAAGGCGATGAAAGATGATCAGGCACGCTGCCTCAGTGCCGGCGCTTCGGATTACCTCGCCAAGCCGGTTGATCTGGACCGCCTGTACTCGCTGTTGCGGGTCTGGCTGCCGAGCATGGAGCGGATGTAATGGAGACGCTGTCGACAGGCGACATCGAAATACGTCTGCTGATCGAGGCCATCTATCTGCGCTACAGCTATGACTTCCGGGATTACTCGGAGGCGTCGCAGGCGCGCCGCGTGCTGCTCGCCATGACACAGATGGACTGCCGGACGGTATCCGAATTGCAGTCACTCGTGCTGCATGACGCCGAAGCGTTTTCCCGCTTGCTGCAATACCTGACGATTCCGATCAGCGAAATGTTTCGTGATCCGTCGTATTTTCTGGCCCTGCGCGAGCACGTCGTGCCGCTTCTGAAAACCTATCCCTCGCTGAAGATCTGGATCGCCGGTTGCAGTACCGGTGAAGAAGTGGTGTCGATGGCCATCCTGCTGCATGAAGAAGGTTTGCTGGAACGCTGCATCCTGTATGCCACCGATATCAATCCGCATTCACTGGATCGGGCCCGCAAGGGCGTGTATGCGCTGGACCGGATGGATCACTATGCGCGGAGCTACCGTCAGGCAGGCGGGCATGCCGATCTGTCTGATTACTATACTGCTGCGTACGGGGCGGCACTGTTCGATCGGGCCTTGCTGGAGCGGGTCAGTTTTTCCGATCACAGTCTGGCGACCGACAGCGTGTTTTCGGAGACCCACCTGATCTGCTGTCGCAACGTGATGATTTATTTCAACCGGCAATTGCAGGAGCGCGCACTCGGATTGTTCCATGAGTCGCTTTGCCATCGCGGATTCCTTGGTCTTGGCAGCAAGGAGAGCCTGGATTTTAGTACCCATGCCAGGGTGTTCGAACCGTTCGTCAGGAATGAACGCATCTACCGCAAGAGCGCATTGGAGAATGCTTGATGGCCGAATCAACGGTGGAACCGATGGCTGAATCTGGTACAGAAACGATGGCCGAACCCGCCCGCATCAAATTGCTGATCGTCGATGATCTGCCCGAAAACTTGCTGGCGCTGTCGAAAATCATCGAGCAGGACGATCGCATCGTCTTTCAGGCGCGCTCCGGCGAAGCCGCGCTGGCGCTGTTGCTCGACCATGAATTCGCCCTCGCCATCCTTGACGTGATGATGCCGGGGATGGACGGCTTCGAGCTGGCCGAACTGATGCGTGGCACCGAGCGCACCCGCACGATTCCCATCGTGTTTGTCAGCGCGGCCGGCAAGGAACTCAATCATGCGTTCAAGGGCTATGAAACCGGCGCGGTCGATTTTCTGTACAAGCCGCTCGACATCGCCGCCGTACAAAGCAAGGTCAACGTGTTTGTCGCGATGCGCCGGCAGCAAGACGAAATGACACGTCAGGTCGCCGCGCTGGAAAAAAGCCAGCGTGAGCTGCAGGCCATGAAAGACGAACTGCGCTACGCGCTGCAACTGCGCGATGATTTCATGTCGATGGTCGCGCACGAATTGCGCACGCCGCTCAACACCCTGCTGCTGGAAACCCAGTTGCGCAGCATGCATCTCGATCGTGGCAATACCGAGGCCTTCGCGCCGGACATGTTGCGGCGCATGGTGGCGCGTGACGGACGGCAGATCAAAAGCATGATCCGGCTGATTCACGACATGGTCGATGTCTCGCGCATCCGCAGCGGCAAGCTGTCGATCCGGGCCACGGAGTTTGATTTGTCGACGTTGCTGCAGCAAGTCGTCAGCGATCTGGAACCGCAGGCGGACGTCGCCGGCTGTCGCATGTCGCTGGAGGCGTCCGAGAGCCTGTGCGGTCGATGGGATGATTTTCGGGTCGAGCAAATCATCATCAATTTACTGACCAACGCGTTGCGCTACGGGGCCCGCAAGCCAGTCGAAGTGAGCTTGACCACCGAGCCGGGTCATGCCGTCGTCACCGTGCGCGATCACGGTGGCGGGATCGCCGTTGAAGACCAGCAGCGCATCTTTGCCCCGTTCGAACGGGTCGGCACGAACACCGTGCGCGAGGGACTCGGAATGGGGTTGTACATCGCCCGGCAGCTGGCGGAGGCGCATGGCGGGACGCTGGAAGTAGTCAGCACAGGCGGGAACGGGGCGGCGTTTGTGTTGCGCTTGCCGCTGGAGGTAGCGTGAACGGACCGCACTGACGCCACCAGCGACGGTGACTTAGCCCACGGTGCCGAAAACCACCGTCCCGACATACCCGGCGGGCAACGCCAACGCGTGCATCACCCGGACATCGTCCTCGAACACTGGTGCATTCGCCCATTCCACCAGCCCGCATCCGTGCCGCTTGAGCTGCGCTTCGCGCCTTGTCCATTCCTGCGCAAAACAGTGCGCCCGGCGGTCGTCACGACAACCGGCAAGTCGCGCCGTCGCAGCCGGTCCAAGATAGTCCCGTGCCACGATTTCCCAGTCCGGCATCAGCGTGCTGTCGAACCGCATCAGATCGATGCCGACCGGGCCATGACGATGCACGGCAGCGACCGAGAAGCCGGACGCATGCGAGATCGACACGTCAGCGCCCGCAGCCACTTCGTCCAGCGCCTGCCGCACCAGCAAGCGCGCTTGCGTGCGGTCTTCGCCCTGCGGCGTGCGTACGCCGATCAGCAGCAAGCCCGATGCCGGCATCACCAGCAGTCCCGGCCAGTGCTGAACTGCCAGCGTCATCTCAGAAGATCGCCGGTGCAGCCGGACAGCCGCGCCAGCTTGATCCGGCCGGAATGAATTCGCCTTTCATCACCAGCGTCAGTGCACCGAGTCGTGCATCGTCGCCAACCACGGCACCGTAGAGCACCAGGCTGCGCGGCCCCATGTAGACGCGCTTGCCGATGATGACGTGGTCGATTTTCATCACGCGGTCTTCGAACAGGTGGGTTTGCGGACAGGCCAGCGCGTTGATTTCGCTATGATCGCCAATCGTCACGCAATCGAATTCGGTGATCTGGGTGGTGTCCATGTAGACCCCGCGACCGATCTTGCAACCGAGCAAGCGCAAGGCCCACGGCAGCATCGGCGTGCCGCGCAGGTAGTTCATGAAGTTCAGCACCGCGACCCCCTCGTAGAGGTTGGTGGCGGCTTCCGATAGCCAGACGAAGGGTGTCCACATCGGTACGCTGCGCTGGCCGTAACGGCGTAGCAGCAGCCATTTGAACAGGGCCACGAACAGGAAGCTGCCGGCACCGTAGGCCATCCCGGTCAATGCCAGACTGCGCAGTACCGGCCACCAGACTCCGGCACCAGCCAGCGGCATCAGGTCGAGCACGACGGTATAGCCGACCGCAGTGACGATGGCGTGCGGCGCAATGATACGGAAGGCTTCGATCAGGCCACGCGCCAGGCGGCGTTGCGGCGAGGGATGGAAGGTCAGATTTTCCGGGAAGCCGCTGACGGTCTCGCGTGCCGGCAAATTGATCGGTGGCGAGCCGAACCAGGTATCGCCTTCTTTCATCTGGTGATTTTCCGGGGCGCGCGAACAGACGCCGATCAGCACGTTCTCGGGCAGGATCGTGCCATCGGGAATGTAGGCGGCATTGCCCACGAAGCTGCGTTTTGAAATCACCGTTGGCTGCATCGTCATCCAGCCGCCATCGATCTGTTCGTCGCCCAGCAGCACGGCATCGGCGATGAAGGTTTCATCACCCAGCGTCAGCATGTCCGGTATCACGCCGAGCGCGGTCGAGATTTCGGCATCGCGCCCCACCTTGGCACCGAGCAGCCGATACCAGAATGGCGCGAACACGGTCGCATAGACGCCGTGCAGCACTTGCAGGCTCGATTCCTGGATCTGGTTGACTAACCATTTACGACAGTAGACATTGCTGTGCACCGGCCAGCTGCCCGGCTTGAGTTTCGGCAGCAAGCCCCAGCGGATACCGGCCGATAGCAGCGCGGTACACAGGATCATTACTGCCGCCGCCGGACAGGCCATGATGAAGTACTTGGTCAACTGGAAGGCGTTGTTCGAACTTTGCAGCCATGGCGAGCGGTCGGCATCATCGAGCCAGTCGATCAGCATGAAGCTCGGGAACACCGGCATGAAAAACAGCGTCGTGATCAGCAGTGCGCCGAAGATGAAGTACACCGCTTCGCAGCTCTTGCGTAAATTGGATACCGGCGGACGCGGCCGGTTCGAGGTCATGTCGAACGGGCCGGTGTCGCTGGCCGGCGAACCGCTCCAGTTGCGTCCGGCCGGGATCGTCATGCCATCGCTGAGGGCTGACTGCGCATCGAGATGACCGTAATCGCCGATGCTGGTATTGCCTTCCAAAATCGAATAGGACCCGACGCACGTATGTTCGCCCAGCGTGATCGCGCCGATGATCAGTTCGCCGTGCTGGACCCGTGCATTTTCAAAATTGGTGGCGTTGCCGATGCTGCTGCCGGAGCCGATGGTCAGCAGGTGCGCGGCGCGCAGCGTCATCGAGCCGATCACGACATCGCGGCCGATGCGTGCACCGAGCGCGCGCAGCCAGCCGTTGTACAGCGACGAGCCGCTCAGCAGATAGGCCGGGGCCGATTCGATCACGCGGTCGGCCAGCCACCAGCGGAAATAGGTCAGTCCCCACAGCGGATAGCGGCCGGGCTTCAGACGACGCACCAGCAGCAGATGGGCGACGATGGCGAAGCCGAATTCGAGCAGCGTGGCCAGCATGAAGACGCCGACCGAGGCAGCGATGGCGATCACCAGCGAGTCGCCCGGTTCGCCGGTGAAATAGTGGTAGGTGAAAAACGGTGCCAGCCATTGCGCCATGCGCAGGGCCACCAGTCCGGGGATGGCAGCGGCCTGTCCGGCACCGCACAGCCAGCGTCGCCAGGCTGCCGGCGGCGTCCAGTTCAGGTCGGGTGCGACAGTCGCCGGCGGTGCTTCGGCCAGCACGTCGGCGATGCGGCCGATCAGCCGGTTCTTGTAGATGTCGCTGACGGTCACATGGGCAAAGCGCGGGTCGGCGCGCAAGGCCGAAGCCAGTCGCGCGGCGAACAGTGAATGGCCGCCGAGGTCGGTAAAAAAATCCAGCCCGCGCCGGATCGGCTGGCCCGGAAACAACTTGCCGAGCGCGCCGAACAGCGCTTCTTCAGCCATGTTCAGCGGTGCATCCGACGCCGCGGCATCGACTGCGACAAACGTCAGCGCGCGTGCCTTGAGGCTGTTGCGGTCGATCTTGCCGGACGTCAGGCGCGGCATCTCGGGCAGGGTTTCGTAGTGCCCCGGCACCATGTACGGCGGCAGCACCTGCGTCAGTGCCGCACGCAGCATGGCCGGTGTCGGCACCGTGCTGGCATCGGCCACAAGAAAGGCCACCAGCTGGTCGATGCCGGCTTCCTGACGCAGCAGCACGGCGGCGGTGCCGACGCCGGCCTGCTCGACCAGCACCGCTTCGATCTCGCCGAGTTCGACCCGAAAGCCGCGTATCTTGACTTGCGAGTCGGTGCGGCCAAGGCAATCGACATTGCCGTGCTCGTCGATGCGGGCGAGGTCGCCGGTGCGGTACAGGCGGCGGTCATGCTCGCCGGTCGACCACGGATTGGCGAGGAATTTTTCAGCGGTCAGATCAGGCCGGCCCAGATAGCCGAGGGCCACGCCGGGACCGGTGATGGCCAGTTCTCCGAGCGCGCCGCGCGGCAGCAGCGTCAGTGCCTGGGCCGGATCGGGATCGATCACCATCAGGCCATAGTTGGGCAGTGGCCGGCCAATCGTCACCGGTTCGCCGGCGTGCAGTTCGGCCAGGCTGGCCGAGACGGTCGCTTCGGTCGGACCATAGGTATTGAACAGTTGGCGACCGGGCTTGGCCCAACGCGTCACCAATGTCTGCGGGCACATCTCGCCGCCGAGGTTGATGAGGCGCAGGCTGTCGACGTCATGGCTGAACAGGGCCAGCAGTGTCGGTACCGCATGCAGCACCGTGACCTGATTGTTGGCCAGCGCCAGCGGCAAGGCCTCGGGGTCGGCGGCCAGTTCTTTCGGTGCCAGCCAGAGCGTGGCACCGACCAGATAGCTGATCCAGATTTCTTCGAACGACATGTCGAAGGCGACCGAAAAACCCTGATAGACGCGGTCGCTTGCACGCACGTCCAGCACCGCGTTTTCGCTGCGCAGGAAATGGCAGATCGCGCCCTGGCTGATCTCGATGCCTTTCGGTTTGCCGGTCGAACCGGACGTGTAGATCACGTACGCCGGATCGTGCGCACGCACGTCGCTGCGACGTGCGTCGGTGGTGGTGGCGAGCAAGGTTTCGATGGTCCAGACCGGGCAGCTGACACTCAGCAGTTGCGGCGCAAAGTGCAGGCAGCTGACGATGCCGGCGGCCTTGGCGTCATCGAGGCA
>CANFED010000060.1 GCA_947445995.1 Oxalobacteraceae bacterium
CGGGATGCTGGTGAAACCGTTCTCGGCACCTTCGAGCACGTACATTGCGGTGCCCATCAGTATCACGATCATCAGCACGCAGGACAGGAAGATCAGGATTTTGCGCCGGCTAGCCGTCAGTACCCGGCCGAGCAGCTGGTATTCCTTGATCTAGGCAACCATTTTGAGGATGCGGAAAATCCGCAGCAGCCGCAGGATGCGGATATCGAGAAACGCATGCGCGCCCGGAAAAAAAAGTGCCAGAAACGAGGGCACGACCGACAGCAGGTCGATGATCCCGAAAAAGCTGCGCGCATAGCGCACCGGTCGCTGGACACAGACTAGCCGGGCCAGATATTCGAGCAAGAACACCAGCGTGAAAAACCATTCGAGGGTATTGAGCACGGTGCCGTAGCGCTCGGTCATGACGGCGACGCTGTCGAGTGCGACCACGCCGATGCTCATCACGATGGCAGCCAGCAGCAGCAGGTCGAAACGCTTGCCGGCGACCGTGTCGGATTCAAAAATGATGGTGTAAAGACGGCGACGCCAGCCTGCTGCGGGGATGCCGAAGTCGGGTGCCCGCGGCATCTTCGCTGCGGTTATTTTTGCTGCATTGGACATGAGGGAGTGGACTTTCAGGGAGCAGGAAATGCCGGTGCCCGGCCCGCGGCTGGCGGGACCGGCACCCGGCGGTATTACGTCGTCAGTGGCTTGTAGCGAATCCGCTTTGGCTTGGCACCTTCTTCGCCGAGGCGCTTGCGCTTGTCGGCTTCATATTCCTGATAATTGCCATCGAAGAATGCGACATGCGAATTGCCTTCGAAGGCCAGGATGTGCGTGGCGATCCGGTCAAGAAACCAGCGATCATGAGAAATCACCAGCACGCTGCCGGCGAATTCGAGTAGCGCATCTTCGAGCGCGCGCAGGGTTTCGACGTCGAGGTCGTTGGACGGTTCATCGAGCAGCAACACGTTGCCGCCCTTGAGCAAGGTCTTGGCCAGATGCAGCCGGCCGCGTTCGCCACCGGACAGGGTGCCGACCATTTTTTGCTGGTCGCCGCCCTTGAAGTTGAAGCGTCCCAGATAGGCCCGTGACGGCATTTCGAAGCGACCGACGGTGAGGATGTCGGCACCGCCGGTGACGTCTTCAAACACGGTCTTGCCATCTGACAGCGAATCGCGTGACTGGTCGACCATCGAGATGCGCGCAGTCTGACCGATCGCCACCTCGCCGCTGTCGGGTTGTTCCAGGCCCATGATCATCTTGAACAGCGTCGATTTACCGGCCCCGTTCGGACCGATGATGCCGACGATCGCACCGGCCGGAATGGTGAAGCTGAGGTCATCGATCAGCAGGCGATCGCCAAAGGCCTTGCTGACGTTCTTGAATTCGATGACGTCGTTGCCGAGGCGCTCGGCGACCGGGATGAAAATCTCGCTGGTCTCGTTACGCTTCTGGTACTCGTGCTCGGACAATTCATTGAAGCGCGCCAGCCGGGCCTTGCTCTTGGCTTGTCGGCCTTTCGGATTTTGGCGCACCCATTCGAGTTCCTGGTTCATCGTTTTCTGACGCGATGATTCGGTGGCTTCTTCCTGCTTCAGGCGGTTGGTTTTCTGTTCCAGCCAGGAGCTGTAATTGCCTTTCCACGGAATGCCGTGGCCGCGATCGAGTTCGAGAATCCATTCAGCGGCATTGTCGAGGAAGTAGCGGTCATGGGTGATGGCGACGACGGTGCCGGGGAAGCGCTGCAGGAATTGTTCGAGCCAGTCGACCGATTCGGCATCCAGATGGTTGGTTGGCTCATCGAGTAGCAGCATGTCGGGCTTGGAGAGCAGCAAGCGGCACAGTGCAACGCGGCGTTTTTCGCCGCCTGACAGCACGCCGATTTTGGCGTCCCACGGTGGCAGGCGCAATGCATCGGCAGCCATCTCCAGTTGCTGTTCGGGATTGTCGCCGGCCGAGGTCGAGATGATCGCTTCGAGCCGGCCCTGTTCGGCGGCAAGCGCATCAAAATCGGCGTCTTCGTCGGCATAGGCGGCATACACGGCATCGAGCTTGGCCTTGGCTTCAAAGACTTCGCCGAGGCCGCTTTCGACGGCCTGACGCACAGTCTGTTCGGGGTCGAGCAACGGCTCCTGCGGCAGGTAGCCGATGTTCAGGCCCGGCATCGGTACGGCATCGCCGATGATGTCCTTGTCGATGCCGGCCATGATTTTGAGCAGCGTCGATTTGCCCGAACCGTTCAGGCCGAGCACACCGATCTTGGCACCCGGAAAAAAGGACAGCGAAATATCTTTCAGGATCTGGCGCTTCGGCGGGACGATTTTGCCCACCTTGTTCATCGTGTAGACGTAATTGGCCATAGTTGGTCTCGGTTGGAATGAATCGGAAGGCAATCAGGATACCCGATGGGGCGGGGCCGGGCCAGCGCCGCCATGCGGGCCGTTTTTTCTCTGTTCTTTCTCTGTTCTTTCTCTGTTCTTTCTCTGTTCTTTCTCAGTTCTTTGTAACGCACTATGTCCCACGATCGCCGTGCCACCGGGCGCTACAAATTCCGCTGTCCGATCGGGGCCGGGGTGGTGATAATCGCAAGATGGAAAATCCGACACAAATTCTGGTCGTCGACGACGACCGCGATATCCGCACCTTGCTGGCCGATTACCTCGACGGCAATGGCTTTCGTACCTTCACCGCCAGCAACGGCACCGAGATGCGCAAGATGCTCGATACCGCGCGTATCGATCTGGTCGTTCTCGACCTGACCTTGCCGGGCGAAGATGGTTTGACGCTGTGCCGCAATCTGCGTGCCCAATCGAGCCTGCCAGTGATCATGCTGACCGCGCGCGGCGAACCGCTGGACCGTATCCTCGGTCTGGAAATGGGGGCCGACGATTACATCGCCAAGCCCTTCGAGCCGCGTGAACTGTTCGCCCGCATCCGCAGCGTGCTGCGCCGGACCAATGCACTGCCACCCAACATGGCGTTAAGCGAAGCACACAGCATGTTGTTCGACACCTGGCGGCTCGACCTGATGGCGCGTCATCTGGTGATGGAAGATGGCACCGTGGTGGCGCTGTCGGGTGCCGAGTTCAGATTGCTCAAGGTGTTTCTGGAGCATCCGAACCGGGTACTCAATCGCGACCAGTTGCTCGAGCTGACCCGCGGCCGCGATGCCGATCCGTTTGATCGCTCGGTCGATATCCAGATCAGCCGCTTGCGTCAAAAACTCGGCGACGATGCGCGCACGCCGCGCATCATCAAGACCGTGCGCAACGAGGGCTACGTGTTGTCGGCCACGGTGTCGATCGAGAGCCGGCATTGAGGAATTTCCTGGGCTCGATTGCCAACCGGGTCTTCGTGATCCTGCTGGCCGGGATGCTGGTCGCGACCGGTGTGACGGCCTTGCTGGCCCAGCGCGAACGCGATGGCGCGATGAACCAGATGCGCCTCAATCACAGCGCCGAACGGGTGGTCCAGCTGGTGGTGGCACTCGATCAGGCGTCGCCCGAGGTGCGGCCGGTGATCCTCCAGACCGCAGCCAACTTCGGCGTGGCGGCCGGCATGGCCGACGACCTGGAGGCGCTAGGCGGCAGCGAGGGCGCGCTGGTCGATTTGCTCAAGTCGCGCCTCGGTGCGCACCGCCAGATCATGCTCAAGCAGCAGGCCGGTTGCCAGCCGCGGCCGGCACGCCTGCCGCGCTTCGCGCGCGCCAATCCGGGTGACTGCCAGGTCGTGCTGATCGGACTCAGCGATGGTCATCTGCTGCGCGTGCAATTGCATCCGGGGGGGCCGACAGGGGGAGGCAAGGATAAGCCGCCGGTCGGTTTGCCGAGTGCCTATCTGGCGCTGTTTCTGGCACTGATCGGCTTGCTGGCTTGGCTGGTGGCGCGCATGACGGCGCGCCCGATTCGCCAGCTTGCGCAGGCCGCCGGTGCGCTCGGCAGCGACCTTGACCGGGCACCCTTGCCCGAAACCGGGCCGACCGAAATTCGCCAGGCCGCCAGTGCTTTCAATGCGATGCAGGCGCGCATTCGTCGTCAGGTCCAGCACCGCACCCACATGCTGGCGGCCATCACGCATGACTTGCAGACACCGTTGACGCGCTTGCGCCTGCGCCTCGAAAAAGTCGGTGACGACGAACTGCGTACCAAGCTCATCGATGACCTTGGCGTGATGCAGTCGATGGTGCGCGAAGGGCTGGAGCTGGCACGCAGCATGGACTCGCAAGAACCGCTGCAACGCCTTGATCTCGACTCGCTGATCGACAGCGTGTGTGCCGATGCCACCGATGCCGGCCAGGATGTCGAGTTGCAGGGGCCATCCGGGGTGCGCGTGATGGCACAACCGAACGCGTTGCGGCGCTGCCTGACCAACCTGCTCGACAATGCCACCAAGTACGGACGGCTGGCGCGGGTCACGGTCGTGCGCGAGCAGGAACGGGTCGTGATCCGTATTCGTGACGCCGGACCCGGCTTGCCGCCGGATCAGCTTGAAGCCGTCTTTGATCCGTTCTTCAGGCTGGAGACCTCGCGTTCGCGCGACACCGGCGGTACCGGACTGGGATTGACGATTGCGCGCAATATCGCCGAAGCCCACGGCGGCACGCTGGTACTTGACAATCTGTCCGAGGGTGGGCTGGAGGCAGTGCTGGCGTTGCCGGCGCGGCAGGTCGGCGGTGCACGTAACGCCTGAGCGGGATCGCGGCGGGCGCGCTGGCGTGGCTAATTGTCGAAAAAGAATTCGACGTGATCGTTGATGACTTCGGAATGCAATTGGCCGCGCCGTACCAGTTCGTCATAAAAGCAGACCTGGTTGCGTCCATGTGATTTGCCGTAATACAGCGCCTGATCCGCGTGGCCGAGGATCACCACCGGCGTGGAGGTATTGATGCTGACAAAGCCGATGCTGACAGTGATGGTGCCGAGCTGCGGGAAATAATGTTCTTCGATGTTGGTGCGCAGTCGCTCGAACGCACTGCTGGCATCCGTCAGTGAGACCGAGCGCAGCAGGATAACGAATTCCTCACCACCGAAACGGAACACCAGATCCTGGGTGCGGAAGGACGAACGCAACAGGTTGGCCACCAGAATCAGGACTTCATCGCCGTACAGGTGGCCAAACTGGTCATTGACGCGCTTGAAATGATCGATGTCGACCACTGCCAGCCATTGGCCTTCGACATCGTTCGGATGGCGCCGGTCGACGGTCGGTGCCAGATGGCTGTCCTGGACATTCTGGGAGGTCGCCATGCGCGAAAACTTTTCGTCGAAGGTGCGGCGGTTGAGCAGACCAGTCAACGAATCGCGTTCGCTGTAATCGAGCAAGTTCTGATAATTGCGGTAGACACTCAGGATGCCGTCCATCACATGCAACGCCGCCGGGGCCACCGTGGCGTTGCCGGTAATATGCAGGCAGGCGGTGGCAATGTCGTTCTGCCAGATCGGTACCCACAGGATGGTTTCGCCGTCGGGGCCGATTTCTTCGACCCGGCCACCCTGGTTCGCAATGCAGTCGAGCAGTGCCGGATAGTGTGTCAACGGGGTGTCGCTGCGGTGGTCAGTGATGCTGTCGTCGATGGTGGTCACCGCGCCATTCGCGATCCAGGCGCGCGGACGCATCATCGCTTCGTCCCCGACCCGAAAAATATCGATCATCCGCACCTGGCTGGCACCGACCATTTCCTGCAACGCCGAAATGACCGCCACATCCAGCAGGTTATGGTCGCGCTGCCCGGTCAATTCAACCATGTGCCGCAATAGCGATTCCATCATCAATGGGTGCTCGGAGGTCACGTCAGGGCAATCGACGCGGATGCAGACACGGCGTCATGGCAAGGCAGTTGAGTCATGGTGTGCAGCAAATAGTGGTGTGGGCCAACAATGGCGTTAGTTATTCTAGCTGAATCCTTGTGCCAGAAACCCCGGTAATTGCAGTGACTTTCGGTAGTAGTTGCGAGTGCTGCCGTTGAGCTGAAGCCTGACGGCGTATTCGACACGCAAACTCCTCGACGCGGCCGGAAAATGGGCATAATTGGGCTCGGGTTCACTACAGCAATATTGAGGGCAGAGAGCATGAAAATTCACGGGAGCCGGGGACGCAACCGATGCTGCCATCTACTGGTGGCGGCGACGCTGATGGGTGCTGCGGGAATCGCGGCAGCAGGTTCGCTGCTGCCGGACCAGGCCAGGTTGCTGACGCTTGGCGGAGCCAGCCAGATCGAAGGTGCCGGTGGTGGTGGCCTGACGCCCTGGGCGCTCATCACCGGCTACGGGTCGCGCGACAGTTATGGCGGCAATGTCCATTACACCGGCGTGCGCACGCAGGATTACGCGATCGATTCGGCTGGCGTGGCCTTCGGTTTTGCCGACCGCTTTGAAATCTCGCTGGCCAGCCAGAAGCTGCAGGGCAGTCAGGCACCACTGGATCAACTGGCGATCACGCAGGATATTGTCGGCCTCAAACTCAAGCTCAGTGGCGATGCGCTGGCGGATCAGGACCGGTTGATGCCGCAGATTGCGCTGGGCATCCAGTACAAGCGCAACCGCGGAGTGCATGGTCTCGATGCGCTCGGCGTGACCAGCGTGACGCAACTCGGCGCGCGCAGCGATCATGGTATCGACTTCACGCTGTCGGCAACCAAGCTCATGCTGGACCAGAGCCTGCTACTCAATGCCACCGTGCGTGCGACCAAGGCCAATCAGTTCGGTCTGCTTGGGTTTGGTGGCGATCTGCATGACCGCTACCAGCCGATGCTGGAAACCTCGGTGGTCTACCTGATCAACCGTCAACTGGTGGCCGGTGCCGAATACCGGATGAAGCCGCGCAACCTGTCGGTGGACAATGAAAAAGATGCGGCCGATGTGTTTGTCGGCTATTTCCTGAACCGGAATTTTTCGGTGATGCTGGGCTGGGTGACGCTCGGTGATATCACGGTCTTTAATTCGCGCCGCCAGAACGGTGCTTACCTGTCGTTGCAAGGAGGTTTTTGATGAAACGTACTGCCATGTTGTGCCTGCTGCTGGCACTCGGTGCGCCGGTGCTGGCTGCCGATGAGGTCTATCAGGGACTCGGCCAGCAACAGGGAATCGTCCGGGTGGTCGAGACGTTCGTGACGCTGCTGCAAGCCGATCACCGGGTTGGTCACAGCTTTGATGAAGCCGATGTTGCGCACCTCAAGGAAAAGCTGGCCGAGCAATTTTGTGTACTCGCCGGTGGTCCTTGCCGCTACAGCGGCAAGGAGATGGCGACCATTCATGACGGACTCGATATCACGACCGCGCAGTTTTATGCCGTGGTTGAAGACTTGCAGATTGCGATGGAGCGACACGGTATTGCCTCCCGCATCCAGAACAAGTTGCTGGCGAGTCTGGCACCCATGCAACGCGACGTGGTGACCCGATGAGCGCCGGCACAGTCACAATTACGCTGGCCGATTATGCCGATCCGGCCGATGCGCGTGACGTGCTGGAGGTACTCGATGCGTATGCCCGCGATCCGTTCGGCGGTGCCGAGGCGCTGGCGGCGCATGTCCGGCGTGACCTGATTGCTGCGCTGGCTGCGCGTGCCGGTGCCTTCAGCGTGCTGGCCCGAGTCGACGGTGTCGCTGTCGGTCTGGCCAATTGTTTCGAGGGATTCTCGACCTTCAGTTGTGCGCCGCTGATCAACATCCACGACATGATGGTGCTGGCACCGTTTCGCGGGCAACGGCTGGCGCAGCAACTGATGCAGCGGGTCGAGCAGGTCGCGCTGGAGCGCGGCTGCTGCAAGATCACGCTGGAAGTTCTGCAGGGCAATCAGCATGCGCAGCTGGTCTATCGCAAGATGGGCTATGCCGGCTATCAGCTGGATGCCGAACATGGTGATGCGCTGATGTGGCAGAAAAAACTCTAGGTCTTTACTGCTTGTCGGGTGGGCACGGTTTTGTGCCCACGCGCGCATGCCGGGGACGCCGGCCAATTCAGGTTGTGCGGTGGTGCATTCGCGCGGGCGCTAAACTCCTGTGCCTGCCCTACCATCGGCGGGACGCCGCATGTCGACATGCCAGATATCGTCTTCCAGATAGGCTGCCGAACAGGTGACGAAACCGAAGCTCGCATAGAACCCTTCCAGTCGTTGTTGCGCCGCCAGGCAAATCGGCTGGCCCGGATAGACTTGCAGCGTGCGCTCCAACCCCTGTGCAAACAATTCCCGGCCCAGCCCGGTACCACGCGCCGAGGCGGCATTGACGACACGGCCGATCGCCGCTTCCGGACCCTTGATACCCGGCGGTATGCAGCGCAGGTAAGCCACCAGTGCGGGTTTGCCATCGTGCACCTGCCAGCCCAACAAATGCCATGACGCCTGATCGGCACCATCGATGTCCTGGAACAGGCATGCCTGCTCGACGACAAAGACCTCCTGGCGCAGCGCCAGCAGCGCGTACAACTGGTGAACGTCGAGCTGGTCGAACGTCGACCATTGCCATTCGGTGGCGCGGTGTTTCGGAAGTGTCATGGTGTGTCTGCCGCTGCGTAACAAAGGGTGCGATGGTCGCATGTTTAGCGATCAATGCGCGATCAATGCGCGATCAATGCGGTGACGTCGGCAAGTACTTCCAGTTGTCGCGGAACAAATCGGACAAGCGGCGTCTAACCCTCCTCAACCATAAGAACCGATAAGCAGCACAATGAGCACAAGCAGGGAGGTAATTTTCTACCAAGGAGTTACCATGAATACCCGCAAGAAAATATTTATGCCAAAGCAGCAACACGTTATCCGTCATGTGCAACAGGCCAGTCTGGTTGGACTGATCGTTGGCATCGGTGTCGTGGCAGCAGACACCTTGCAAGCCCAGACCAGCACCGAAGAACCCGCGCCGCTGGTTTCTCTGAAAACTATCCCGGTGCCGGCGCCGGACCATTTGGCCACGATCGTGCAGGACAAGCGCGCAGCGATCCAGCTCGGCAAGGCACTGTTCTGGGATACGCGGGTCGGCAGCGACAACAAGACCGCCTGCGCTTCCTGCCACTTCCACGCCGGGGCCGACAACCGCGTCAGGAACCAGATCAATCCGGGCTTGCTGGCCGGCGACAAAACCTTCCAGCTCGGTGGTCCGAACACGACGTTGAGCGCGGCCGATTTCCCGCTGACGCGTTTCACCGATCCGGATCTTGCCACCACGCGCGAAAGCGATAGTAATGACGTGGTGTCGTCGCAGGGTGTGCTGACCACGCTGTTTCGCGGTATCGACAGCGGCGGCGGGCCGGATCGCTGCGACAGCGTTTCCGATACGGTCGGCCACGGCGGCTCGGGCTTCAATCTGGGAGGTGTCAATACCCGCCGGGTCGAGCCGCGCAATGCACCCAGCATCTTCAATGCAGTCTTCAATTTCCGTAATTTCTGGGATGGACGTGGCAACAACATGATGAACGGCGTCGATCCGTTCGGACTGCGCAACGCCGATGCCCAGGTCTGGACGATGCAGAACGGCGTGGTGCGACCGGGCCGGATCGCGCTGTCGAATGCCTCGCTCGGCTCGGTCGCCTCCGGCCCGCCGTTGAGCGAAAACGAAATGAGTTGCCGCAATCGCAGCTTTGCCAATCTGGCGCGCAAGCTGGCCAGCAGCAAGTTGCTGGCCGATCAGCGCATAGCGCCTGACGACAGCGTGCTCGGTATGCTGTCGCGCAATACACCGACGTATGCCGAACTGATACGGCGCGCCTACCGACCGGAATACTGGCGCTCTGACGCGCGCATCAATGTGGTCAGCGGCGAAGTACAGCGGGCGCGCCAGTCCGATCTGGACCGCAGCCGCCATGACCGCTCCGACCAGCGGCCACAAAACGCCGACCAGGTCACGCAGGCCGAAGCGAATTTTTCGCTGTTCTCCAGTCTGGCAATACAGTTGTACATGGCCTCGCTGGTATCGGACGACACCCCATTCGATCGCTACGCCGCCGGCAACAGGCAGGCACTCAATGCCCAACAGGTGCGCGGGCTGGAAATCTTTCGCGGACCGGCGCAGTGCGTGCACTGCCATGCCGGCGCCGAAATGACCGGCGCATCGGTGTCGAACGTGAGCGCAGAAGGCCGGCTTGACCAGCGCCCCGGCGACAATCTGACAGTATTTCGCTATGACAATGGCTTCTTCAATACCGGCGTGCGGCCAACCACGGATGATCCCGGCGTGGGCGGAACCGACCCGTTTGGCAATCCGTTGTCCGAAACGCGCATGGCGTTAGCTGGCAAGACGGCGTTGCTCGGCAGCGGTTTCGATCCGCTCAAGGAGGTGCCGATTGCGCCCGGTGCGCCGCTGGCTGTCGATGGGGCCTTCAAGACACCGGGGCTGCGCAATGTCGAACTGACCGGTCCGTATTTCCATAACGGCGGCAAGTCCACGCTGATGCAGGTGGTCGATTTTTATAATCGCGGCGGTGACTTCACGCTGGCCAACCAGCCGGTGCCGGACCCGACCATCCGTCCGCTCGGATTGACCCAGTCGCAGAAAGACGATCTGGTTGCGTTCCTGCTCAGCCTGACTGACGAGCGGGTGCGCTTCCAGCGTGCGCCCTTCGATCATCCGTCGATTTGCGTACCGGATGGACACGAAGGCGATGCGCGTCGCATCGTCACCGATGGCAATGGCAACGCCAGGGATACGATGCGCTGCATCGGCGCGGTCGGCGCGAGAGGGGCGACGGCAGCGTTACCGACGTTCTTGCAGCTCAGTCCGTTCCAGCGTTGAGGTTCGTCACGACTTGCCTTTCAACCGTAATGCATTGGTGATCACCGAGACCGAACTGAGCGCCATCGCCGCACTGGCCACCATCGGACTGAGTAGCAGCCCGAACCACGGGTACAGCAAGCCGGCGGCCAGCGGAATGCCGAGCAGGTTGTAGCCGAACGCGAATACCAGGTTCTGGCGGATGTTGCGCATGGTGGCGCGACTGAGCAAGCGCGCCTCGACGATGCCGGACAGGTCGCCCTTGACCAGCACGATGCGCGCACTTTGCATCGCCACTTCGGTGCCGGTACCCATCGCGATGCCGACGTCGGCTTGCGCCAGCGCCGGGGCGTCATTGATGCCGTCGCCGGCCATCGCGACAATTGCGCCATCGGCTTGCAAGCGCTGGACGTGGCGGTATTTATCTTCGGGCATGACCTCGGCATGGACCTCGGTAATCCCGAGGCGCGCAGCCACGGCAGCGGCCGTGGCCGGATTGTCGCCGGTCAGCAGCACGATGCGCAGGCCGGCCGCTTGCAGCGCCGCGATCGCCGGTGCGGCGGTCGGCTTGACCGGATCGGTCACGCTGACCAGTCCGGCAAACTGGCCGTCGATGGCCAGCAGCATCACCGTATGCGCCATCGCCTGCAGTTCCGCGATGCGGTCTTTGAGAGGCGCGGTATCGGCCTGTTCCTGTGCCATCAGTGCGGCATTGCCGATGGCAACGCGCTGGCCATCGACTTGTCCGCGAATGCCCAGACCAGTCAGCGATTCGAAGTCGGTGGCGCTACCGACGCTCACCTTGCGCTGCACCGCTTCATCGACAATGGCTTGTGCCAGCGGATGCTCGCTGTGCGCTTCGAGTGCCGCAGCCAGTGCCAGCACCTGCTCGTCGCGGTAGCCCTCGGCGGCGGCGACGACTTGCGCGCGCGGCCGGCCTTCGGTCAGCGTGCCGGTCTTGTCGACCACCAGCGTGGTGACTTTTTCCATCAGTTCGAGTGCCTCGGCATCCTTGATCAGCACGCCTTGCTGCGCACCGCGTCCGATGCCGACCATGATCGAGATCGGCGTGGCCAGCCCGAGCGCGCACGGGCACGCAATGATCAGTACCGACACCGCCGCCACCAGCGCATTGGCCAGCGACGGGGCCGGGCCTAGCCAGCTCCACAGTGCAAACGTCAGCAGCGCCACCAGCATCACGCCGGGCACGAACCAGCCGGCCACCGCGTCGGCCAGTTTCTGGATCGGTGCACGCGAGCGGCTGGCCGTATTGACCAGCGTGATGATGTGCGCCAGCAGCGTATCGGCACCGACTTTTTTTGCCGTGAAAACGAACGAACCGGTCTGGTTGACGGTGCCGGCGACGACCTTGCTGCCGACGGTTTTTTCGACCGGTACCGGCTCGCCGCTGATCATCGATTCATCGACATTGGAGCGGCCTTCAAGAACTTCGCCATCGACCGGAATGCGCGCACCCGGCTTGACGCGCAAGCGGTCGCCCGGCACCACCAGATCGAGTGCGACCTCTTCTTCGCTGCCATCGGCACGCAGCCGAACGGCGGTGTCCGGTGCCAGTGCCAGCAGCGCCTTGATCGCGCTGTTGGTGCGCGCGCGGGCACGCAATTCCAGCACCTGCCCGACCAGCACCAGCGTCGTGATGCCGGCAGCGGCTTCAAAATACAGCGGTGCCATGCCATCCATCAAAAACGCTGCCGGCAGCATGGCCGGGAACAGCAAGGCCAGCACGCTGAACGCAAAGGCCGCGCCGGTGCCTAGCCCGATCAGGCTGAACATGTTGAGGTTCCAGGTGCGGAACGACGCGACGGCACGCGTGAAAAACGGCCAGCCAGCCCACAGCACCACTGGCGTCGCCAGCACGGCCTGCAACCAGTTGAACAGCAACATGCCGAGTCGATCATGCAGCGGCGTACCGAACAGCGTGTCGCCCATCGTCAGCAGCATCAGCGGCACGGTCAGCGCCGCACTGATCCAGAGCCGGCGCGTCATGTCGTCGAGTTCGGTGGTGTCGTCGTCGGCGCTGGCTTCCAGTGGTTCGAGCGCCATGCCGCATAGCGGGCAGGTACCGGGGCCTACCTGACGGATTTCCAGATGCATCGGGCAGGTGAAAACCGTACCGGCCGGCATCGCCACGACGGCTTGCGGAGTCAGGTATTTTTGCGGATCAGCCTTGAATTTGGTGACGCAACCCTGACCGCAAAAATGGTAATCGGTGCCGTCATGAGTGACGGTTTTTTCCGGGTTGGCGGCGACCTTCATGCCGCATACCGGATCGGTGTACGGCTTGTCGGCAGGAGCCGGCGCGGCGTGGCTGCTGCAGCAGCTGGTTGAATGTTGGTTCATGGTGCCTTTCCGAAGAAAAAAATGGGGTGTCAGTCGCCCGGTGGCGAGCCGGCACTGAGCAGCGCGGCGGCGATCACGGTCAGTATCAGCAGCGCGCCTTCGATGCGCAGGTTCAGGACAAAACGCAGGCGTGCCTTGTCCTGATCCGGCCCGTCCAGCAAGGCCGGCACAAGATGCCAACGGTTGATTGCGCCGAGCGCGATGGCAATGCCGACCAGGATGAGCTTCACGGATAGCACCCCGCCCCAGCTTGTCGTGACCAGCTGGCCGACTTCGCTCATCGCGCGCCAGGCATTGAAGACGCCGCTCAGCACGATACCGGCCACCGCCAGCATCGCGCTGCGCGACAGGATGCGGGCATAGTGACGGCAACTGTCGAGGTCGGCTGCCATCGCTCCCATCGGTCGGGTCAGCACGATCCAGCCCGCCACCAGCACCATGCCGACCCAGGCGCTGATGAGCAGCAGGTGCAGGCTTTCGATGGCGACGGACCAGCTCAGGTCGCCTTCCATGACCGCATGGCTGACCAGTGCGCGACTGACGGCAAACACAGCCAGCGCACACGCCACGACGGCAGTCTGCCGGCCGGAGGTTTGCACAACGATGACGAGCACCAGTGCCGCAAAACCAGCCAGCCAGCACAGTCCGAAATGCGACACCGACAGCACCGCCAGCACGGCCGGTGCCGCCGACAGCAAGGGCAGTTCGGTCATCACGGCGACCTGCATCCACAGCACCAGCAAGCTCGCCAGCAGCGTCAGGCCGGCGGCAATGCGGGCTGTGCCGTGCGCCCGGCGCGCGGCAGCGATGGCCCAATCCGACGGTTGTCCTGCCAGCCATGATCCGGCCAGCGTCGCGCCGACCAGTACGGCCAGCGCGAGATTGAGCAGCGCCACTAGCGCAATCATTATTTCACCCGGAATGCATAGTCACCCTTGACCCGGTGGCCGTCGCGGGTCAGTGTCGACCAATGCACTTGCCAGTTGCCGGCAGCCAGCACCGGCAGCACCAGCACCAGCGTCTCCGGTTGGCCGGGTTCGGCCGTAGCCGTCGGCGTCGGCAGTGCGACACCGCTGCCATCAGTCAGCGTGATCTTGCAAAAGCCCGCTTCGAGTGCCTCATTGAACTGCAGGCGAATCTGCGCCGGCGTCATGTCGAGCACCGCGTTGGCGGGCGGGCTGGCTGCTTTCAGGACGGCGTGGGCAAACGCCGCCGGTGCCAGTGCGGCAGCAAGGACGGCAACCATAAAATGAAAAACTGTTCGCTTGAACATGGTTAACTCCGATCGGTTAATGGTGATGCATGCCACCGCGCTTGACATCGAGGGTGGTGGCGTCGGCTGGCGGTGCCGTGGCGACTTCGGCGGCCGGCATCGGGCCGGTCCATTCACGCGCCAGCGTTCCCGCTGGATGCGGATACCAGCCGGGGTCCTTGTAATCATTGCGCGCCAGACCGGCGCGTATCTTAACCGTGGTAAACATCCCGCCCATCTCGATGCCGCCAAACGGCCCGTCGCCGCTCATCATCGGCAAGGTGTTTTCCGGCAAGGGCATCTGCATGCCGCCCATCGAGCCGCCCTTGTCGCCCATCACCATGTAGTCCGGGACCAGCGCATTGATCTTTTGCGCGATGTCGCGGTGATCGACACCGATCATGGTCGGCACATTGTGGCCCATCGCGTTCATCGTGTGATGCGATTTGTGGCAATGCAGGGCCCAGTCGCCCGGATGCTCGGCAATGAATTCGATGGCGCGCATCTGGCCGACCGCGACATCGGTGGTGACTTCCGGCCAGCGTGCCGTCTTCGGTACCCAGCCGCCATCGGTGCCA
>CANFED010000061.1 GCA_947445995.1 Oxalobacteraceae bacterium
ATGGAACCGTTGCGCCAACCATGAAATCACGCGTATCGGCGTTTCCTGAAGGAACATAACCATTGAATGGCATTCCTGCTCCGGCGTTGAACCCAACTGCAATAGAGCCGGGCATTGCTGCCGTAACGCTTGGACCCTTGACCGTCGCATACAACGCTGAAAGTTTAACAACTTCGAAGTTATACGACGCAGCGATGATTGCATTTTTTGTTGCATCTGTTGCCTGCGCTGCATTGAATGCTGCTTGAGCTGCAGTTACGGCAGCAGCGCCAGTGAGGGCAGAACTAACTGCCGCAGGCGCTGCATTTTGATGTTGATAAGCAGCGCGGATCATTAATGGCCCTTGTGCAAACTGAATGGCACCATTGATGACGCTTCCTAATTTACTGTCGCCAGCTACTTCGCCCATTCCGTAAAGCAGTTCTGCGCTGAAGCCACTGAACGATGGTGATACGTACTGAATACTGTTGACGCTGCGACCGTTCGAACCAGTGAACGCAATCACGTTACCGGTATTACCTTCGCCACCAGCACCGAATGGATCGACGGCTGCCACGGTCTTGAAGTAGGGATTGTATTGACGACCCAGGGTCAGCGTACCGCTGTTGCTTTTCAGGCCGACAAAGCTTTGGCGGGCGAAAACTGTACCTGCGGGATTAGCGAAAGTTGCACCTTGCGCATTGCCGCCGGTGTCGATCGTGATACCGGTCTCAAGCAGAAACAGGGCGGCAACTCCGCCACCTAAATCTTCAACGCCGCGGAAGCCAAGGCGTGAACCTGCAGTTACGCCGCTTGTCAGTTTGGTAACCGAACCTCTTGGATTGCCACTTTCATGTACTACACCGGCATCCATGATGCCGTACATCGTGACAGAACTCTGGGCTGAAGCTGAACCAGCGATGGCGCTCAATACGGCAAGTGCGAGTAGTGATTTTTTCATTGATAATCTCCAGGAGTTTTTTGAATAAACATTATTGTTTTAATTTAGAACGCTCAACGGGACGCTGCGATGCGGTACCGTTTCTCTTCCGCGAGACGAGAAGCTGGGAAGCATTTCAACAAATTACGGGCGCTAGAGCAAAGAAAATTTTGTTTGTTGGTAGTAAATCAGCCATGATGTTGTGTTGTCGCAACATCATATTTTTTTGTTGGCAAATAGGATAAATCATGGGTTTTCGCACGGATAACTGGATCGCTGGTTTTGATAGCGCTTTGCGAGTCATTGCTGGAGTGGCGGTGGCAGCGCGGACGAGTCCGGCCCTGTCAATCGAGGAAGTGCCAATGAGCGAGTCCGACCGGCGGCATAGCGCAGGTCTGATGCGCGTCAATCATGTCGGTGAAGTGTGTGCTCAGGCGCTCTACCAAGCGCAGGGGCAATTTGCCCGGAGTACTGAACTGACCTTGCAATTTGCTCATGCAGCGCGAGAAGAAGAAGATCATTTGGCATGGACTGCCGAGCGCATTGCGCAGTTGGAATCGCATCGCAGTATTCTTAATCCGATCTGGTTTGCCGGTTCCTATGTGCTCGGGGCTATTGCCGCTCGTGCCGGCGATGCCCGCAGTCTCGGATTCGTTGTTGAAACCGAACGGCAAGTCGAGGCGCATCTCTCGCACCATCTGGAGACGCTACCTGTCACCGATACGAGATCGCGCGCCATCGTGCTGCAAATGCGCGATGACGAAATCTCCCACGGCGCTGCAGCCCAGGAGTTGGGTGCCAGTTCCTTGCCGAAGCCAGCGCGCCTGCTGATGGGCCTGGTCAGCAAAGTCATGACCCGTACGGCTTATTATTTGTAAGTGTCAGGATTGCTCGAGGATCTCGATGCTGTGGGTGATCACGGCAGATTTTTCGAGCATGATTGAAGCCGAACAATACTTGTCGTGCGACAGCTTGATGGCGCGTTCCACCAGATTGGGTTTCAGGTTGACGCCGGTGACGACGAAATGAAAATGAATTTTCGTAAAAACTTTCGGGTCTTTTTCTGCGCGTTCCGAAGTCAGTTTGACTTCGCAATTGCGGATTTCCTGACCACTTTTGCGCAGGATCAGGACGACGTCATACGCAGTACATCCACCGGTGCCAAGCAGTACTATTTCCATCGGTCGCGGCGCGAGGTTGCGGCCACCACCATCCGGTGCGCCATCCATCGCAACAACGTGACCAGAACCGGTCTCTGCAAGAAAAGTCATTCCGGACAAGCCGGTCCAGCGTACGGTGCATTCCATCGGGTATTTCTCCAAGTAGTCGGTGAGCGTGATCTTTTAACGCACGAAGTTTAACGACTGGTGCCGTCGCTGTCTTAGGTGATTCCATTTTAATTGACCCGATGCATGCACTACGGGTACAATCTCGCGTTCTTCTGTACGCTCAGGAAGAGATAACAAGGCAGAGTCTGCGCAATGTTGCGCGTGGAACCACCTATCTTTGAGCGAATCAATCTAGTTAGGAAGTCATCATGAAAACTTTTTCCGCTAAAGGCCACGAGGTCAAGCGTGAATGGTTTGTGATTGACGCGACGGACAAAATCCTCGGACGTGTTGCCAGCGAAGTGGCACTCCGATTGCGCGGCAAACATAAACCTGAATTCACCCCGCACGTTGATACGGGTGATTTCATTATCGTCATCAATGCAGGTAAGTTGCGTGTTACCGGTAGCAAGGCTACCGAGCGTACGTACTATCGCCACAGTGGTTATCCAGGCGGTATCTACGAAACCAACTTCCTGAAGATGCAACAGCGTTTTCCGGGTCGCGCGCTTGAAAAAGCGGTCAAGGGCATGTTGCCTAAGGGCCCGTTGGGCTACGCGATGATCACGAAGCTCAAGGTTTATGCAGAGGCAACACATCCGCATTCCGCGCAGCAACCCAAAGTACTTGAACTCTAAGGAACTGACATGATCGGTATCTACAACTACGGGACCGGCCGTCGCAAGAGTGCAGTCGCTCGCGTCTTCATCAAAACCGGCAGCGGTCAAATCGTCGTCAACGGCAAGCCTGCGAATGAATATTTTTCGCGCGAAACCGGCCTGATGGTGATTCGCCAGCCACTGGAACTGACCAACAACGTCACGACCTTTGACATCATGATTAACGTCAACGGCGGCGGCGAATCCGGCCAAGCTGGTGCAGTTCGTCACGGTATTACTCGTGCTTTGATCGACTACGATGCCACCCTGAAGCCAGAACTGGCCAAGGCCGGTTTCGTTACTCGTGATGCACGTGAAGTCGAGCGTAAAAAAGTCGGCTTGCGTAAAGCACGTCGCGCAAAGCAATTCTCGAAGCGTTAATCGCGTCTTCAGTTTTGCAAAAAGCCGTCGGATTCGTCCGGCGGTTTTTTTTTGCGTGTGTCGGACGCGTTTCGGCTACTGTTAGAATTCGAATCATCTATCTTGGGAAATACAAATGATCAAAGTTGGAATCGTGGGAGGTACCGGCTATACCGGTGTTGAGCTGTTGCGTTTGCTGGCCACGCACCCTGATGTTGAGTTGACCGCAATCACTTCTCGCAAAGAAGATGGCTTGCTGGTGGCCGACATGTTCCCGTCGCTGCGTGGCAGGGTTTCGCTGGCGTTCTCTGCGCCTGAAAAGGCGCACCTCGACGAATGCGATGTGGTGTTCTTCGCGACGCCTCATGGCGTCGCGATGGCACAGGCACCAGCGCTGCTGGAAGCCGGTGTCAAGGTCATTGACCTGGCAGCCGATTTTCGCCTGCAGGATACCGCGACGTTCGAGCAGTGGTACGGCATGCCGCATTCCTGTCCTGAATTATTGGCTGAAGCCGTGTACGGATTGCCTGAAGTCAATCGTGAGGCAATCCGTCATGCCCGGTTGATCGGTTTACCTGGTTGCTATCCGACATCGATGCAGCTCGGCTACGCTCCGTTACTGAGCGGTACTGCCGCTTTGGTGAATGAATCGTGCTTGATAGCAGACTGTAAATCGGGCGTCTCCGGAGCCGGTCGCAAGGCTGAAGTTGGTTCGTTAATGGCCGAGGCCAGTGATAATTTCAAGGCCTATGGCGTGAAGGGCCATCGTCATTTGCCGGAAACCGTACAAGGTCTGCAAGCGATTTCGGGTCGTCCAATCGGTCTGACGTTCGTGCCGCATCTGGTGCCGATGATTCGTGGAATTCATTCGACCCTGTACGCACAGATACTGCCGCACGCGCGTGACACTGATTTCCAGGCGTTGTACGAAGATCATTTCAAGGATGAGCAGTTTGTCGATGTGATGCCTGCCGGTAGTCATCCTGAAACCCGGTCAGTGCGCGCTTCCAACATGTTGCGCATTGCGGTGCACCGGCCTGGCAATGGCGACTTGCTGGTTATCCTTGTGGTCGAAGACAATCTCGTCAAGGGTGCTGCGGGTCAGGGCGTGCAATGCATGAACATCCTGTTCGGTTTCGATGAAGCAGCTGGTCTGATGCACGTGCCGGTCATGCCTTGATGTCGCTGGCCTCGCATCCATCATGAGGTTCAAGTTATGGCTGCGGCGGTTGTCGATTTCTGCCCCTCGCGTGACGATCAAAAGTCATTTCCCGTGGCCGCTGAAAATGCTTTTCCTGGTCTGTGCAATTGCTCTTGGTGGTGCTGCGGCTCTCTGGATCTATGATCTTGGCCGACAGTTCACCGGGCATGGCCAGTCTGAAAATCAGGATATTGCGGCATATCGGGAGCAAATCGACAAGTTGTCCGCCCAGAGAGATCGATTCTCCAGCACGGTCAATGCGTCGGAAAGTCAGCTAATGATCGAACGCAGCGCGCAGAAGCAGTTGGCCGAGCAAGTCAAGTTGCTGGAAACTGAGAACGTGCGTCTCAAGGAAGACCTCGCCTTCTTTGAAAGTTTGCTGCCAGCAGATACCGGCGGTCCCGAGGTGTCTATTCGCCGTCTGACGGTCGACATGGTGGGGCAGAATCAGTTGCGCTATCGTTTGCTGCTCATGCAAGGCGCGCGCGGGAACAGCGATTTTATTGGCACACTCCAGCTTGCCGTTACGACATTGCAAGCAGGACGCAGTGCGGTCATACTTTTCCCCTCAGCAAATTCTAGTGACACTCCTCAGTTCAAGCTTGGGTTTCGTCACTATCAGCGTATTGAAGGTTTGCTAACGCTACCCGACGGTACATCGGCAAAGTCCGTGCAGGCACGGATCTTTGAAAAAGGCCAGATGCGGACCCAAGCGTCGGCAAACTTGTAAAGAGAGCTACCATGTTTGGTCGCAAATCCAAAAGTACGATCGATAGCCTGATTGGTATTTCAACCTCCATTGTTGGTGATGTGCATTTCAAAGGCGGCTTGCGCATCGATGGACATGTCAAGGGCAACGTGATTGCCAACGAAGCGGAAACGAGTATCCTGGTCATTTCGGAGCAGGCCAAAATCGAGGGCGACGTCAGGGTGGCGCACCTGGTCGTCAATGGAGAAATCAGAGGGCAAGTGTTTTCTTCCGAACTACTTGAACTGCAGCCGAAAGCCCGCATAACAGGGGATGTCTATTACAAAGCGCTGGAGATGCACGGCGGTGCCTTGGTATCCGGTAAGCTGACCCACGATCTGGTCGGTGAGCCGATGCTGAAACTGGCGCAGCCAAAGTTGGCATCGTCTGGCACATGATCCGGTGCGGCCGTCTATAATGCAAAATACTAGTTTAGTGGGAGTCATGAAATGAATGCAGTTACCGAAATGCCAGCACCAATCCTGTTTAGTGACAGTGCGGCGATGAAAGTCGCGCAATTGATCGAAGAAGAAGGCAATCCTGACCTGAAGTTGCGTGTGTTCGTCCAGGGCGGTGGTTGTTCGGGCTTCCAGTATGGTTTCACGTTCGACGAGATCGCTAATGAAGACGATACGACGATGACCAAGAACGGTGTTCAGTTGCTCATCGATTCGATGAGCTATCAGTATCTGGTCGGCGCGGAAATCGACTACAAGGATGATCTTGAGGGCGCGCAGTTCGTCATCAAAAATCCAAATGCCACGACGACCTGCGGTTGCGGATCGTCCTTCTCGGCCTGATTCAGGCGGGACAGCAAAAAAAAGCGCAGAGTTTATCTGCGCTTTTTTGTTGGGCGGCTATTTTTTCAGGCTGGGTAAAGGGCACCCAAAATGCGCGTACCACGCGCACCAGTGACGGTTGGCAGGTTACCCGTCGTGCGTGCCATGAAGCGCAATGCCAGCCAGGCAAAGGCGAGCGCCTCGACCTGATCCGGTGGTACGCCTATCTTCAATGTCGACTGTACTGCCGCAGCGCTCCCGCTAGCGGCCAGGGCTTTCTGCAACCGTCCCATCAAAAATGTGTTGTAAGCGCCGCCGCCGCAGATGAATACGTCATTGACCGTTGGTGCAGCGGCGACGAGTGCGTCGATTAACGTCGTGGCGGTCAGTTCGACCAGCGTGGCCTGTACATCGGCAGTCGTCAGATTGCCAAAGTGGGTCAGGTGCTGGTCCAGCCAGTGCGCATTGAACAGATCCCGGCCCGTACTCTTCGGCCCTGGCATACGGAAAAATGTCTCTTCACGCAAGACCATCAGCAGTGGCGCATTGATCGTACCGGTGGCAGCCCAGTTGCCTCCACTGTCGTACGCTTGGGCACGATGCCGGTTGGTCCATAGGTCGAGCAGCATGTTTCCGGGGCCGGTATCGAATCCGGTTGTTGGCACGGCGGAACTCCCGCGAGGCGGCAGAATACTGATGTTGCTAATGCCACCAATATTGGCGACGATGCGCAAACTTTCCGCAGAGAACAGGTCTTGATGAAATGCCGGTACCAATGGTGCGCCCTGGCCACCCGCAGCGATGTCGCGACTGCGAAAGTCGACAACGACATCAATACCGGTCAGTTCGGCGAGTAGCGCACCGTTGTTCGTCTGGCGGGTGTAGCCGAGTTCAGGGCGATGGCGAATGGTCTGGCCATGTGCACCGATGGCAACGACCTCATCCGCAGTGATGCCAGCGCTTGCCATAAGATGGTCGACACAGATTGCGTAGCAAGTCGCCAATTGATTTGCGGCCAACGCCTCGTGATGCAGGTCATCGGCACCGGGATGCTGGAGTGCCAGCAGGGAGCTGCGCAGATCCGCCGGAAAATCAACGTGGTCAGCTGCCAGCACCTGCACCTGACACCCGTCAACATGTTCATCAATGATAGCGAGCACACCGTCGGCACCATCAAGACTGGTGCCAGACATCAGTCCGATGAACAAGGGCATTGGTCGATTACTTCTGTGCCAGTTTCAGTGCGTTTTCTTCCTGATGCAGCAGCACGAAACGGTGTGTCATGTCGCCAGCGACGGAGCGAAAGCGTTTCAAGTCAGCGTTATTCAATGCCTGAACACTCGGGATGTCGACCGACATCGGATCGCGCGCTTTGGCAGCAACCCGAAATTCATAGTGCAGGTGGGGCCCGGTAGCCCAGCCGGTTGACCCGACATATCCGATCACGTCACCCTGGCTCACTCTTTCACCCTTGCGCAGACCTGCGGCAAAGCGGCTCATGTGGGCGTAGGCAGTCGTGATATTGGACCAGTGCTTGAGTATGACGATATTGCCATAGCCATTTTGCGTGGCGACCGTCTCCACAACGCCATCTGCCGAGGCGTGGATTGGCGTGCCCGTTGCGCCTGCGAAATCAACGCCGGCATGTTGTTTCCATTGGCCCGAAATCGGGTGTTTCCGCATCGAAAAAACGGATGAAATCCGTGAAAACGCGATCGGGGATTTCAGGAAAGCTTTTTTCAGCGACTTGCCTTCGAACGTGTAATAGCCACCGCCGAGACGCGGCTCCACATCATCAAACCAGATGGATTTATAGTTTTTCTTTCCATTCTGAAATTCACCCGCAAGGATGCGACCACCGCGGACGAACTCGCCGTTTTGCCAGAAAGTTTCATACACGATGTCGAAGCGGTCACCGCGTTGCAGGTCGGAGGCGAAGTCGATATCGGTGGCAAACATGTCGACGATTTGTCGTGCCACATTGTCTGGAATTTGCGCCGCATCGGTTGCGGCAAAGAGGGAAGACTGGATTTCACCGGCATGCATTTCAACCCGGCGCTCAAGCTCGATCGGTGCTTCGTTGGCCTTGAAATGCTCACCATCACGAGTGATCACCAGACTTTTGGTCGTGTCATTGCGCTCGTCAGTGAGCATGCTCAACCACTGCAGCTGGCCGTCTTCGCTGATCTTGGCCTGAATACGTTTGCCCGATTTGAGTTGGAGCACGTTGCGTGCAACAGGGTCGGATTTGATGAAGGATTCTGCCGCATCGTCATCGATGCCCATGCGTATCAGAACGGAACCGAGTGTGTCGCCGGAACGGATTTTTTCTTCGACAACATAGGTTTGTGGGGACTGTCCGAGACTGGCGATCTGGTCGGCAATTTCGGGCAAGTCCAGCTCCTGGACGATCGATCTGACCGGAATGTCGGAAGCATCGGGTGCCATTGGTGCGACAGCGGCAGCTCCGAATGCACAGATGGCCAGGAACAGCGCCGAGGCGGAGATGATGCGTGTCTTGCGTGAGGAACCAACAAAATGGCGGGTGCTATTGCGTATGCGATTGAATTTGTCTGAATTGAACATGCAATAAGTTAGAATTTGCCGTCTCGATTCACTTCTTTCTTCTTTTTGCTTTTGTAGTGAGTCGATGCAATGGTTGAAAGAAGTCTGGATTATACCAAACCAGATTTGGATTTCTGCCTCAATTTACTGCTTTAGATCAATGAATTCCGACCAAAAATCAAAAATAGATAAACCATTTACAACAGTTTCTTCCAGGCAGCCTGCGCTGATCCTGTCGGATAGCGTACAGCACGCGTTGGCCATTACCAAGCGCGGAGTTGACGAATTGTTGATCGAGTCCGAATTTGCCCAGAAGCTGGCGCGCTCGGAGCTGACGGGCAAGCCGCTGCGCATCAAGCTCGGACTTGACCCGACCGCACCGGACTTGCATCTTGGTCATACGGTCGTCCTCAACAAGATGCGGCAGCTCCAGGATCTTGGGCACACGGTGATTTTCCTGATCGGTGATTTCACCTCGATGATTGGTGACCCGTCCGGACGCAACATTACCCGGCCTGCGCTGACGAAGGAGCAGATCGAAGACAACGCCCGAACCTACTTCGCACAGGCAAGTCTGGTGCTGGACGCCGAGCGCACTGAAATTCGCTACAACTCCGAATGGTGTGATCCGCTCGGTGCGCGCGGGATGATCGAGCTGTCGTCCAAGTACACGGTTGCCCGGATACTCGAACGTGAAGATTTCACCAAGCGTTTCAAGGCGGGCACGCCGATTTCGGTACATGAATTGTTGTATCCGCTGATGCAGGGCTACGATTCGGTAGCGCTGCATGCTGATCTGGAATTGGGTGGTACTGACCAGAAATTTAATCTGCTGGTTGGACGCGAACTGCAAAAGGACTGGGGTCAGGAGCCGCAATGCATTCTGACCATGCCGTTGCTCGAAGGTCTGGACGGCATCGAGAAGATGTCCAAGTCCAAGGGCAATTACATCAGCATTACCGAGCCGGCCAACAGCATGTTTGCCAAGGTGATGAGCATCTCCGACGTGATGATGTGGCGCTATTACGAACTGCTGTCGGCACGCTCGCTGGCCGAGCTGGCGCAATTCAAAACGGAAGTCGAGGCAGGACGCAATCCGCGCGATATCAAGGTTGCGCTGGCGCAGGAAATCGTGGCACGTTTCCACAGCCAGCAGGCGGGTGTCGATGCCCTGGCCGACTTCGACAATCGCGCGCGGGGCGGGATTCCGGATGACATTCCTGAAGTACAACTGAGCGGCGCGCCGTTGGGTATCGGACAGTTACTCAAGCAAGCCAATTTGTGCGCCTCGACGTCCGAAGCATTGCGCATGGTCGAGCAAGGTGGCGTGCGCATCGATGGCGCAGTCATCAGTGACAAGGCGCTCAAGGTCGAGGCGGGCACCTTCGTACTGCAGGTTGGCAAGCGCAAGTTCGCGCGGATCACGCTGTCCTGATGATTGGCCTGATTCAGCGTGTCACCCGCGCCAGTGTCGTCGTCGAAGGCACTGAAGTGGGTGCCATCGACAAGGGTCTGCTGGTGCTGCTGTGTGCCGAGCGCGGCGACAGTGCGCGGGAGGCCGACCTGCTGCTGGCAAAGCTGCGCAGTTACCGGGTGTTCGGTGATGCCGAGGGCAAGATGAATCGCAGTGTGGTCGACGTCGGCGGGGCGTTGTTGCTGGTGCCGCAATTTACCCTCGCGGCGGATACACGTTCGGGTACACGTCCGTCATTCACTCCCGCCGCAGCACCGGATGAGGCGCGGCGGCTGTTCGATTACTTCCTGATGCAGGCCAGCAAATTGCATGACAGCGTAGCCGCAGGCGTGTTTGGTGCACACATGGAAGTGTCGTTGACCAATGATGGCCCCGTGACGTTCTGGTTGCAGATCAGACCAGTGGAAATTGTCGTTTAGTCAGCTACACTGCAGGGACCAAACCCGATGAACTTCAGGAGACTGCGATGAAATTGTGGAGCAATTCTTTCAGAGACGGCGGCTTCATCCCCGGTGAATTTGCATTGTGCACGATCGATCCGGTCACACATGTCACGCTGTCGGCGAATCGCAGCCCGCATCTGGCCTGGAACGAACTGCCTGCCGCAGTACAATCGCTGGTGCTGATCTGCGTCGATCCCGATGTGCCATCGAAACCGGATGACGTCAATCAGGAAGGCCGGACCGTGCCACCGGATTTGCCGCGCGTTGATTTTTTTCACTGGGTGATGGTTGATATACCACCCGGTATTCATTCCATGCCGGCAGGGCATTTCAGCGACGGCGTGACGTCGGGTGGCAAGTTCGGACCGCAGATTGTCGACGCAGTGTTCGGCAGCGCGCGTCACGGCCTCAATGACTACACCGGCTGGTTTGCCGACGATCCGCTGATGGCGGGCGAGTACTTTGGCTACGACGGTCCCTGCCCACCCTGGAACGATTCGGAAATCCATCGCTATGTCTTTACGCTGTATGCGCTTGATATTGCGCGACTGCCGCTCGAAGGCACTTTTACCGGCCCTCAGGTACTGACGGCGATTGCACCGCATGTTCTCGACGAGGCCAGTGTCGTCGCGATCTATACCCTTAACCCGATGCTGCAGGAATAATCCCACGATGACTGAACTGCTGCTGATCCGTCATGGTGAAACCGACTGGAATGCCGAACGTCGCTTGCAAGGCTTTCTTGATATCGGCCTCAATGAGCATGGTCGGCAGCAAGCAGTCGCGCTGGCGCTGGCACTGAGCGATGAAGTCCTCGATGCGGTCATTGCCAGTGACCTGCAGCGGGCAGTGCATACCGCGCAGGCACTGGCGTTACCGCGCGACCTGACGGTGCTGACCGATGCCAGCTTGCGCGAGCGTTGCTATGGCGCGTTCGAAGGCTTGCTCTACGATGAAATCGCCGGTCATTTTCCGCAGGCACACGCTTCCTGGATGGCGCGCGAGATCGATGCCCGGTTTCCGCCAGGCCAGCAACGCGCTGAAACACTGCGGGAGTTTTCGGCCAGGGCGGTCGACAGCGTCATTGCGGTGGCGCGGCGTCATGCCGGACAAAAAATCGCTATCGTGACTCATGGCGGCGTGCTCGATTGCGTCTATCGCGCCGCTTGCGGACTTCGCCTCGATAGCGAGCGGGACTTTGACATCATCAACACCGGCATCAACCGATTTCACTGGGATGGCAACGCATTGAGTGTGCTGCAATGGGGCAACGTTGCACATCTTGGTCGCGCAGCACTTGATGAGGCCAGTCAGTAGGGGTGTTACTCTTGAGCACCTTGATGCCTGTTTTCGAGTGACACACTGTCTGAGTGATGCGCGATGAAATTCAACCTGTTTTCCCGTTTCAATTTGATGACCACGTTGCTGGCGACAACGCGCATCGCCTCACGTCCGCAACGGACAGAAAGCGAACGTGCCAACCTCACCGGTGCGTTGTATCAAATGCTGGAACAGCTGCCGCTATCGAATGAGTTGGTCTCCAGTGCCGAACAACTGTGTCGTGCAATCGTTGATGCGACCGGTGATTTGCGTTTTATCTGGATCGGCATGCGCGAGGAGCCTGCCGCACATGTCGCGCCGCTGGCTGTCGAGGGTGAATATGCCAGCGACTGCGACGACTGGAGCCTGCCTTCGGCCTGCTTCGACAGCATCGTGCCGTATTCGCAGGCCGCCCTCGAAAATGTGGCTGTGCCCAATGATTTTCCATCGCTGTTCGCGCCCTGGCGTAACAACATGGACAGCTGTACTGCGCACTGTGCTTTGGCGATTCCGCTGCGCTCCGGTCGCAGCGGGGTCGCCGCACTGATGGTGTTTTATGCCGCCGATATCGATTATTTTTCCCGTCTCGGACTGGTGCCGTTTCAGGCTTTCAGCCATGTTGCCGAGCTGATCTGGAAACAGGCACATCTGTCGCAGTCGCTGACTCAGCAGATTGAGATCGACGGATTGACCGGGCTGATGAACCGGCGCAAGACCGTCCTTGTGCTGACCGGGGCGATCGATCACTCAACGCGCTCCGGTGAGCCTTTATCCGTGCTGCTCTGTCGGGTCCAGGGTTTCGACAAGCTCAATGACGTGTATGGCTGGTTTGATGCTGATGCCATCCTGGCGGCATTTGCCGGATTGGTCGGCGCGCGCATGGCACCTTCAGTTCAGGCCGGACGCTGGACCGGGGTCGAGTTCGTTTATATCTTGCAGGGCTATGATGCCGGGCAGGCCGATGTGCTCGCCGGTGAGCTGTCGCAGTATTTGAAAGGGCAGGCTATTCACGTCAAAAACCTGTCGATCCGGCTCAGTGTCGGAGTCGGTGTGGCGACACACACGCCCGCCAGCAGCGGCCTTGATGACCTGATCCAGCAGGCGATCCAGCAAATGCTGCCAGCGACGCGCCCGCTATTCTGAGCATCCTTGCTGCGCCTTGCTCAGTCGCTGTCCATTGCCCGCTGTTGGCGCACCATGAATTCTCTGAGCGTATCGATGCCGCGTAATTGCAGGATCGTGTTGCGTACCGCTGCCTCCAGCAGTACGGCAAGATTGCGGCCGGCTTCGACCGGGATGACGACTTTGCGGATCGGCAATCCGAGTACCTCTTCGTACTGGGCATTGAGCGGCAGCCGTTCGTAGTTCTCTTCCAGCGTACTGCGCCGCACCAGATGCACGATCAGTTTCAGGCGCATCTTGCGACGCACTGCGGTCTCGCCAAAAATAGTCTTGATATCGAGCAGGCCGAGTCCGCGCACTTCCAGCAAGTTTTGCAGCAGGGTAGGGCAGCGGCCCTCGATCATGTTGGGCGCAATGCGGGCAAATTCGACGGCATCATCGGCCACCAGGCCATGACTACGCGAAATCAACTCCAGTCCCAGTTCGCTCTTGCCAAGACCTGATTCACCGGTAATGAGCACGCCGACACCCAGCACATCCATGAACACGCCATGCATCGTGATGTGTTGCGCCAGCTTTTTGGACAGGTAGACGCGCAGATAATCGATGACCTGCGCGGCGGCTAGCGGCGTGGAAAACAGCGGGATGCCGCGCGCGTCGCACACTTCCATGATTTCCGGCGGCGCGTTGAGTCCTTGCGCAATGATGAAGGCCGGCGGTTCGCCAGCGACCAGTTCGGCGGTCTGGTAGCGCCGTGATTCGGGCGAAAGGCGCTGGTAATACTCGGTTTCCTGGTGGCCAAAAATCTGGATGCGGCCCGGATGGATCAGGTTGAGGTGACCAACCTGGTCGGCCGCCGAAGCCGCGTCGCCCGAAATGAGTCGCTCACCACCGGCGAAGCCGGCAAACCAGCCAAGATCGAGCAGCTCGCGGTTTTCATCGTAAATTTGCTGGATCGTCAGCAAGGTAATGGTCGGCATCGTTGCTCCGTGGCGCGGTGGGATTAGCCCAGGTCGTGCATGCTGCCTTGCCATGCAATCAGGCGGGCGTGAACGGAAACCGGATCAGGGTCGGTTGCCAGCAAGGACCGAAAGGCATCGTCCGAAAACATCTCGGCGATTTCGGACAGGATTTCGAGATGCTGCTGGGTGACATGGTCGGGGATCAGCAGGAACACCAGCAAGCTCACCGGCAAGCCATCGGGGGACTCGAACGGAATGGCTTCGCTCAGTCGCACGAAGGCAGCCAGCGGCGCTTTCAAACCCTTGATGCGTCCGTGCGGTACCGCCACGCCGTGACCCAGTCCGGTCGAGCCGAGACGTTCGCGGGCAAACAGGTTTTCGGAAACGCTGGAACGGGCGATGCCGCAATTGTTTTCAAAAATCAGGCCGGCTTGCTCAAACGCCCGTTTTTTGCTGGAGACTTCTAGCCCGAGTACAACATTGTCGGGGGTAAGGATTTTGGCAAGGTTCGTCATATTTCGGAGGGGATCAATGCATCGCACGAAAGGTGAATTCGAGCGGATTATAGGCCTGTTTGTATGCTTGATTACAACATTAAAGCAATCAAAAATCACCTTTTTTAGCGACGATGTCATGTCGGTACGAATTGTTGCTCATACCAAATGGTAGGTTTATTTAAGTAACCAATACTTCAATGGATGCGCGTCGTCTATTGACGTGCATTGCGCTGGTTCGGAGGCATCTTCCCGGTCGTGAAATTGCTGCGCCACGGATTGATGTCGAGTCCGCCGCGTCGGGTGTAGCGCGCATAGACGGCCAGTTTGTGCGGTCGGCAGCGGGCCAGGATA